>JAFCZJ010000312.1 GCA_019314375.1 Deltaproteobacteria bacterium
CTGACAGGCGTTTTGTTGCTGGTCTGGTTGCTGAGCGCGGTCGTGGTCTCTTTGGCCGGCTGGGCGAGGGATCCGGAGAGACCGGATTTGCGTCTGGGCGTAGGCTTGGCGCCCTTGGTTGCGGGCGTGGCCTTGGGGGGATTGTCCGGCGGCGAGGCTGCCTTGGGCTCGGTCGCCCACGGCCAGTGCTCTTTTGTGATGGTCTTTGGTTTTGCCGGCGCGAGGCTGCAAGTCTTAGGGCTTTTGGCTTCGGCGTCTTTGTGGCTTGGCTTGTTGCCCTGTTGGTTGTCCGCCGGCGGCCGGCTTGCGGCACCCTCTACCGAGGATGGGACGAAACCCGCATTGCTTGTGCGCTTGCGGCCCCATATGGGTGACATGGCGGCCGTGGCCCTGTGGTTGGTGGGGGCGGCCTGGACCTTGTTGGATCCTCTTCTTCCTTCGAAAGCGGCCGTGGGGGGTCAGGCCGTGCTGAAGCTGTGGTGGCTTATGGCGGCCCTGCCCGTGCTCATGCTGTGGGCGCGCTTTGTGCCGGCCATGTCCGACGCAGCGCGTAGCGCGGCTTTGGCTGCACCCTTGGGCTTCGGGTTGCTGGGCTTGGCGCTGGCTCTTTTGCCCAGGCTGATCTTTCTGTCCGGTGGCTCGACAGGATTTGTGGAAACCGGGGGGCTCGTCGTTGCCACGGCCTGGTTGCGCATGGCACCGAGCCTGTTGTTGGCCCTGGGCCTGGGTCTTGTGGTGGCCTGGGCGGGTGCGGGGGTTCGCTTCAAGCGGCGCGTCATGGGTTTGGGCATGGCCTGTCTTGTGGTGGTTTTGCTGGGCATCGGCCAGGAGATGCAACTTCGGCAAGGGCTGGCCGACACATGTGATGCACCCTTGGCGAAAGGCTTAGAGTTGCCCCAGCTTGAGCCCGGGCCGGAGCCTGCACCCGGAGCCATCTGGATCTTGCCGGAAAGTGGAGTCCCACAAGGCGAGCCGCCGGGCGGACAAGCCCATGGATTTTTGGGTATGGCCGCGGACAGGCGCTTGGCAACCCACGTTTTGTTGGACCAGGTTCAGCTTGCGGCTCAGGTCGGCTGGCATCGATTCGCTTTGCTTCACGAATCGCCAAGGCCGGATGAGGCGCGTTGCAGGATCGAGCAACGCTTGTTTCTTGGTCTGTGCCCCGCGCGCCGTCGGGATACCCAGCCTGCGCTTGTTTTTGAGCTTCCTAGGCCGGGGGAGAGCGAAGCCCTGAAATCCGGGCAGGTACGCCTCATGGTCAATGTCTTGGCTGATCGGGGCAAGCTGGCCTTGAGCTTGGGTGGCTATGGTCCCGGCACCGAGCCCGAACGATTGGAAGCCCTTGGTGGCAGTTGGAGGCATGACGCCGCCGGCCTGGCCTCCATGGCTCGGTCCTTGCGTAAGCTAAGACAGGATTTTCCCAAGAGCGACCAGGTTTTTTTGGTGGTGGATGGTCAAATGCCGCTTGCACGCCTGTCCGAGCTTGTCAAAACCGTGTCCAGGGATCCCCTGGTGCCAGGTCGTCTCATGTTTTCACGGATTGTGCTGGATCGTTCCGCGAGATGAACCTGGTTGAAAACAGAGGCTATTCTTCCTGATCCAATTTCAAGGTCGACTCGGCGGATGCAAGCAAGCTGGTGATGTCCGAGGCGTCTTCAGGGAAGGCCGCCACTCCGATGGTGGCTTGTGCAAAGCCTTGATTGAGCACGGCTCGGCGCAGGCGCTCGGCTTTGGTCAAGGCACCCCATTTTGGGGTCTCGGGCAAGACCGCCATGAATCGTTCCCAGCCGGCGCGGGCACAGACATCACTGCGCCGAAAGGAAAACGTGTTGGCTGCCGGATCGGTGCCGAATAGCTTGGCTACTTGTTCCACGCTTTTCGAGTCCAGTCGCCCCTCGCTGCCCCGAACACGAACCAATAGAATGCTCAAGGGATGTCCGTGTCGCGAAGCCCTGGCCAGTTCGGATCGCAGGCGGGTCTCAATGTACTGCCGGTTGAATAAGCCCGTGGGGCCATCCACAAGCTGATCGTTGTGTATCCGTTCCAGGGCGGAAGCCAGGCGCAAGATGGTGGGCAGCAAGGGTTCGAGCTGAGCCAGATCTTGCATCTCATTGGGCTTGACCTCGGCCGAGGGGAAAGCAACCCAGACTCCTTCGGGTGATGCGCGTAGCCAATAATCTTGCTCTGGCAGGACTTTTTGGATGGCCGATTCCAGGGTGCCTGAGTCGCCTGTTTGCCAGTCGATTTCGAAGGTTTCGGCAGGGCAGGGCAGGCTTTCCGAGGCCAGGGCCAGACGCAATCGATTCGTTTCTTTCTCGGGTTGCAATAGTGCGGCGGGTCCTCCGGTCAGGCTGGCAAGAGCGGAGAGACAAGTTGCCTGTAGTTCAACCGACCGGGATCCCGGCTCGGATGAACTTGCATCAAGGGCCTCCACCAGCATGTCCATCACGGAGCGAAGAAGGTCAATGGGCGTGTCGGTCATGATTTTTCCCTTTTGTGCGGCTTCGTTCGCAGCATATCCGGCTGCATGGATGCTGGCAAGGTCCCCTTGAGCAGCAAAAAAAATTTGGAACGAATGAAACTTTGCCAAGCGAGCGAGTGACACCTAAACTGAGCCCATGGTCGATGAGATCCAGGACAAACGCTCCAGTCGCTCAAGTCGCATCCTTCTTGTGGACGACGAAGCCATCGTTCGCAAGGTGATCCAAACCGTCCTCGAGCGGCCCGGCCTGTATATGGTGGAGGCCGAGAACGGAGAGAAGGGCATCGAGCTGCTTTTGGCCGAACCCTTTGATCTGATCATTGCAGACAAAAACCTGCCGGGCATCACGGGGCTGGATGTCATCCGACGCGCCAAGGCCGTGGAC
>JAFCZJ010000196.1 GCA_019314375.1 Deltaproteobacteria bacterium
CAAGGATCGTAGTGGTCGGCGAAGGTGATGGTGCCGCCGGGGGCTTCCGGTGCGCCGGTGGGCGGATGGTAGCTCCAGGTCTCGACGCAGGTGCAGCTCGTGTCCGCGGTGTTTTCGCATTCCTGAATTTCGCTACCGCCGTCGCTGCAAGAGTAGCGGGGCACGGGCTCGTCGTTGACCAGAATGTTGGCCAGGCCCGGGTCCAGGATTTCATCGCTCAAGTTGAAGACGCGGGGGCAAGAAACGAAAGTACCCAATTTTTCCATGGTGGCCGAGAAGTCAGCCTGGCAAATGGTGTCAATGAAGCCGTCCTTGCCGATACCGAACTTTTGGGCCAGGCGAATGTAACGGGTGCCGGGTTCTGCATGGCAGAACCGCCCCGTACAACCGGGTGTGCTGCAAGCGTGAACAATAGCTGAGTTCGGATTGGAATCGTCCTCGTACTCGATGGTTGTCGTGTTTAGGTCATTAACATCATTTACACCCACAATGGCCGCGAATTTAACCATGCCGGCTCTGTTGTCTTTAAGCCCCATCAAGAAATCGTAATATTCGTCTACGGGGGTAAGTCGATAAGGCTTGCTTGTGACATCATCCGGGTGACTGTAGGTGTTGTTGGGGCCTACTTCCTTGGCTGCATAATAGCACAGTCTGCCGCCGCCTCCCTGGATTCCCTCGGTGATGTCACCCACCTCGCCACAGTCGTCTTCGTCGCTGACCACGACCACGACCAGGGTGGCATTCTCACGCAAGAAATCGGTATTGGTCGTGGTGAGGAGGTCGCCCAAAGCCATGCGAATAGGGGCCAGGCCACGTTCGTACCCGCAACCGGTGATACCAACCAACCCGGTTCCCTCTCCGGTGTTGTTGTCATAGAAGCAAGATTTTTCCGCGCTGGTTTCGATCACCCTACATTCCGGAGACTGGGTAAAGCTGAACTCGAACATATCTTCGGAAATTTCAACAAAGCTTCCCTTGCGATCCTGGAATACACCGGATTCGCCCGTTTCATTCATGCAGGAAGCGGGGTAATCCGGAGTACACATCGGGCAGCCCTCTGAAAGAACGCCCGCCGTGATGATGGCGATGTGGTACTTGTCGATGCCGAAACGCTCGTCCAGGACATCGACGAAAGTCGAGAAGGACTGAGCCAACTGCTGCTGCTCTCCGACCATCGAACCCGAGTTGTCGATGACAAACAGGATGTCGACTGCCGAAGCGACGTTGATGGTCACGGTGAATCGTTTTTCTTTGATCACCGAGCTGGGTAGTTCTTCGAAGCCGTAGTCCTGACAGGTGCTGGTGGTTAGAGCCGTCGCTAAAAAGCATAACCCGAGTCCCGCGGCCATCAAATTCTTGAATCGCATTCAAGCCTCCGTCGATGGCGATTCCGAGCAGTTTTTTCGGTTTCGCCATTCTTGTCTTCGCTGTCGGATTATCCAATGGGAATCCCTGCTTGTCAACCCGTTGGCAAAAATTTCCTCTTTTGGACAAAGGGCAAAAAGAGCTGGTTTGTCGTGGTAAAGAAACCCTAGTTTCAATGAAGGGGAAGATTCTGGCATTTGTGGAATATGTGACTTGAATCACACGGCCAAGTTGCTTTTGATTGGGCTTTTGGTGCAATTGTCTGAGGATTTCGATGTAAATGACGCAGAGGGCTGTGGTGAGTTTACCCTGTTTTTTGGATTCGAGTCCAGAAGGGTGGGGGCGGTTGATTTCTGTATCTTTCGAGAATCTGTTGGGAAAAATTGATGGAGCTGTGATTTGCGATCTGGGCATGGTTCTTGCTGACATTAAGCCTCGAAAGAGGGGTCCTGATCATGGGAGCGCAAGTAATGAAATCGGACGAGAGGCGAGTCCTGGCGGGACTCTGGGTTGGGAACGGCTCTTCTCGTGGCGGCCGTGAACAACGGCGCTTGATGCTGCGCGACAAACTGAATGAACTGCATCGGCACCCGGTGTCGGCACGGCAGCTTTATTTGGAAGGCAAGAAGCAGGGCGATGCCGAAGCGGTGGTGGGCTTGGCTGATATCCTTTTCCGCATACAGGAATGCGGGCTGGGTCGGGCCGCTGTGATGGAAGAGTCCAACAAACACCTGTTGATTCGGGTGCTGGACTGCAGCCGTGGTGAGGCTCACTCGGAACAGTCCTGCTGGTTTGTTACAGGATTTATTGAAGCAGCCTTGCGTCGGACGGGTAAATATGCTTCGGTTGAAGTCCGAGAGATTGAATGCAACGAAGGTCGGGAACGCGCCAGCGTGTTCCGGGCTGAATTGAGACGCAATATCTGAAGAATCGTGCGCTCGTTGACAATTGGAAAAGTTGCAGGGTCCAGTTGATGGATCGACGGGACGTGGTGGCCCGATCAAGTGGGTATTATGTGGCGTGTTTGGGGCTGGGTGGACGGTAGATAGGATGTTCGTGGGTTGGTAAGGTGGCTCGCTTGATCTGGCATGTCGCCCGAGGCATGAGCCCTGCAATGGATTGGCCCGGAAGCGTTGGCTTCCGGGTCTTTTTTGTGTTTTCTGCATTCGCCTTTGCTCGGGCCTGGAATTGACAAGGCCCTGTCTTTCTGTTTGACTGACCTGCACTTTCCCAAGCAAAGTGGTGGGTATGGACGGTCTGGAACAACAAATCGATGATCTGCGAGCAGAGCTGGCTGCGAACCCCTCATCCGAGTGTTTTGTGGAACTGGGAGAGTTGCTGATCCTTGCAGGTCGCGCGAAAGATGCCGCCCGCGTTTGTCTTAATGGATTGGGCTTCAATCCCAGCTTGCCCCGGGGTCACTTCGCCTGCGGCAAGGCCCTGATCGGTTCCGGGGACTTAGACGAGGGCATGCGTTCTTTTGAGCGGGCCTTCTCCTTGCAGTCTCGGGACGTGTCCATGTACGCAGAAGCGGGCCATTTTTTGGTGGACACGGATAACGCCGCGTACGCCCGACTCTATTTGGACAAGGCCATGGCCTTGGAGCCGAACGATCCCCGGGTCTTGGACTTGGACAGTCGCATGGATGACCCCTTAGGCGACGACTACGAGCGGCTTGAAACCCGGCCCTACAATGTGGAGGCGCTGGAACAAAACGATGAGCCGGCTCCTTTGGTAGAGCAAAACGATGAGCCGGCTCCTTTGGTAGAACAAAACGATGAGCCGGCTCCTTTGGTAGAACAAAACGATGAGCCGGCTCCTTTGGTAGAGGAAGCATCGATTGATCTTGGAGAAGAAGACGACGAAGACGAACCGCCCACCATGTATATAAAAAATCCGCTGGCAACCCAGGCGGTTGACCAAATGGTGGCCGATGTGGATACGGATCGCGAAGGAGGGGACGATACCCTCTTTGATCCTGGAGCCGGCTTAAGGGCCGAGGTCTCCAACGCGGTGAATGAGGTGGCGATCGAGCGGGGCGAGCCGCCCACCATGTTCGAGCCACCCGAGCCCTCGCCCTGGGACGTCGTATCGGATGTGAGCGCGGCGCCGGAGGCCGAGGTCGCCAAGGCCGCCAGGCCCGAGCCGCCCACCATGTACGATCCGCCCATCAAAGAGCAAGCCGCACCCCATGCGCCGGCGAAGCGGGCCGAACCGCCCACTCGCTACGCAAGCGATTCGGGCGGGGTCCCGGCCTACGTTGATCCGATGGACTCTTTGGTCGCGCCCAATGCATCGATCAGTTATTGGAAGGTCTTGGCCGTGGTGGGGCCTTTGCTGCTGGCGGCCATCCTGGGCGGTATTTTCTTCGGCATGCGGCACCTGCGCTCCGAAGAGATCAACACCCTTTTGGAGCAGTCTTTGGGCTCCATTGGCCAAGACACACTGATGGGCTACGGGACGGCTCGGAATTCCTTGCGGAACCTGATCGAGTTAGAGCCGGATTCTGCACGGGGACGCTCTCTGATGGCCTTGGTCTGCGCTCGCATGCACGACGAATACGGACCCAATTTGAGCGCCCAGCAAGAGGCTGGAAAAATCCTCAGGACTTTGCAGAGCGAGGATCTAAGCCAGTCTGAAGACGAGCCTGCCGTGCAGGTGGATCTTATGTGGGTGCGGTATCATCTGCGTAAGTCGGGTGAATTGGAGAAGCTGGCAGAGGAAGTGGACGCCCTTTCGATCAAGATTGACGGCGATCCTCGTCTGAACGAACTTTCGAGTCGCTTGGCTTTGGCGGCTGGCCACACCGATGAAGCGCGAGCCAAGCTGGAGTCCTGCCTGTCCAAGACGCCGACCTACGTGCGGGGATTAAACGCCTTGGGCCGCTTGGAGCAGCAAGGTGGCGGGCTTGAGCGTGCCCGCGATCATCTGGTGCGCGCTTTGGCCATCAACGGTGTGCATACGGCTTCCTTATTGGCCTTGGCGAAGCTTAGGTTACAGCAAGGGCAGGATCTGGATCGGGCAGTTGAAGACGCCGAAAAGGTTCTGGCTTTGCCGCAAATTACCGATCGCGACAAGGCCGAGGCTCACCGCTTGTTGGCCCACCTGTCTTTTGTGAAAGGAAAGCGTTCGGACGCTTTAACTCAGGTCAAGTCGGCCGCTGATCTGAGGCCGGATTCGACAGAAATGCAAATGGCCCTGGCTCGCTTGTGTTTGGATTTCTACGAACTGAACGAGGCGAGGGCGCGGGTTGATCGGCTGCTGGAATTGAAGCCCGAGGATCTGAATGTTCGTTTGATGTTGGTGTCGGCCCTCTTGCCTCGTGGGAGAGCGGGAGAAGGCTTGCAAAAACTGGCGGAGCTGGTGGGTAAAAAAGTGCCGGCGGCTCCGTTTCTTCTGTTGCGCGGTCAGGCCTTGCTGGAAACCGGACAGGCCGGTGCAGCCCTCAACGACCTGAAACAAGTGCCCGCTTCGTCGGATGAGAAATCGCATGCACGGGCAATCGAAGTGCTGGCCATGTTGGGGAAGGGCGACAAGAACGGCGCCAAGCGCCTGGCGATGAAATTGAAGAAGTCCAAAGATGCGCTGGGCTGGACCCATTACGCCATGGGCCGGGTACACTTGGCGCGTGGATTAATCAACGCAGCCAAGGCTTCTTTTGCCAAAGCCGTGGAGTTGGATCCACACTGTTACAAGGCTTATGCCCAACTCGGAGGCATCCAGCTGCGTCGCAAGCGCTGGGATGAGGCGGAGAGCTGGCTTCATAAGGCCATTCGGGCCAATCCCTACGATCCCGAAGCCCACCTTTTGCTTGGGCGGACCAAATTGGCCAAGGCGGAGAACAAGCGGGCCTTGGCTTCCTTTGTTAAGGTGCTCAAGGAGCAGACCTCCTCGGCTCCTGCCTTGGTGGGCATGGCCGAGGCCCTGCTGAACATGGGCGAGCTGAAAAAGGCCCTGAAGGCCATCCGCAAGGCGCGCAAGTATGGGGCTGGCGAAGCCCACGCTCGACACGTCGAGGGCCGGGTTCTGATGGCCAACGGCAAGTTCCATTCAGCGGTTCGGGCGCTGACGGCGGCCGATGATCTCAAGCCGCGGAATGGTGAAATCTTGGCCGATCTCGGCTTGGCCTTGTTGAGCGCTCGCTCCATCTCCAAGGCGGAAAAGATCCTCAGAGAAGCCTTACGTCGAAAACGCTCGTCCCGCGCCCAGGAGGGCCTGGCCAAGCTGCTCAAGGTGAAGCGCAAGTGGCGTGATGCGGCTGGGGCCTTTAGCAAAGCGGCCAAGTACGCGAAGAGAGCAAAAGAACCGGTCGAGGAAGTGGCCCGTCTTTATATGGCGGCGGGCTATGTGTCGCTCAAGGACAGAAAGTCCAAGGACTTGCGCTATGGCCGTGCACGCAATTACTTCCGCAAGGCGGGAAAGGCCACGCCGAAGGATCCCGCTCCACGCTTCGAAGTAGCGGCCGCCTGGGACCGACAAGAGAAATTCGGCCGCGCTCGCAAGGCCTATTTGACTGTGCTTAAGCTGGACGCCGAACACGCCCGGACCCTGTATCAACTGGGCCTATTGGAGTACGCCGACGGCCGCGATGCCAAGGCCAAGGAATTTCTCAGCCGCTTTGTCAAAGTCACGCCCAAGGGCAAGCGAGCCAGGCGCGCCAAAGGCATTCTGCGAAAGCTAAAGTGAAGCCTGTCTGAAAACGTCGAAGAGGATAATATGGGCATAAAGCCGGGCAAGTTCATTGTGCTCGAAGGCATCGACGGTGCGGGCACCACCACCCAGGCCGACTTGTTGGTGACCCATCTGTTGAAAGAAGGCAGACAGACGCGATTGACCCGCGAACCAAGCACGGGCCCTGTGGGATCGCTATTGCGCGGCGTACTGGGGGGGCGAGTTGTGGGCCCTGAGTTGGATGGCGAGCACTTGCCCATCCCCAACGACGTCATCGCTTTGCTTTTTGCCGGCGACAGGTTGGACCATCTGGCATGTGAGGTAGATCCGGCCCTCGAACGTGGCGACTGGGTGGTGTCGGATCGCTATGTGCATTCCAGTGTCATTTACCAGTCGGTGGAAGGTGAGTTAGACTGGATTCGCGGCATCAACAGTCGCGCTCGTGTGGCGGACGTCTGCTATGTGTTGGATATCTCCGCCGATCAGGCGGCCGCCAGGCGCAGCCATCGAGGCAGTGAAGAGATATACGAGAAGTTGGATTTCCAGCGAAAGGTGGCCGAGGGCTATCGTCGCTTGCCGGAAATTTTTCCAGGCCAAGCCATTGTCATGATTGACGGCAGCGCGGATGCAGCCACGGTGCAGGCCTCCATTCTTTCTGACCTGACCCTGCGCTTTGGATAAAGGGGTGCAGGTTGGGGCACTATGACGCCATCGTGGTGGGGGCGGGTTATGCCGGTTTGGCCTGCGCGGCACAGCTTGCCGGGCGTCGGGTCCTGGTGCTTGAACGCCATGAGAGCGTGGTCAACAAGCAACGGGGATGCTTGGGGCTGCATTTGCCTTTCGGGCAGGCCATGGAGGTTCGGGGCGAGGATCTTTATCTCCAGGGATTGGACTTGCTTGTGGAAGGGGGCGTGCGCGCTCGCATCGGACGGGTGGAGATCCGCGGGCAACAAGAGCGGGTCCTGGTCTCTTTGGACCGGCCCCTGGTGGTCATCGACGAGCGCAGGCTGAAAGGGGCCTTGCTGCGACGGGTGCGCGAGCAGGGCACGGAGGTTCGCCTACAGGCCTCGGTGCGAGAGATTGCAACGGATGGTCGGGAGGCCTTGGTACGAGCGGATGAGGAACATCGGGCCCGGATCCTGGTGGGTGCCGATGGGGCCCACAGCCTGGTGGCTCGTCGCTTGATGCCCCGCAGGGAAAAGCTGGGCTTGATGTTTCAGCGGGAAGCCGAAGTGGATCGTTTGGATTTGGCTCCGGAGACCTTGTTGTTGCAATTGGATGATGTCAGCAATTGGTTTTCGGGCATTTCTTTGGGGGATCGGGCTTTGGTATCCGTAGTGCAGTTTGTAACAAACAGGGGTGTGCCCAAGGATCTGGAAGCTCAACTGCAAGATCGCATTGAGCGTCTGGGGGCGGGGCGGAGATTGGCGGGTCGCTCAGCCATCGTCAGGCTTTATGCACCGGCATCCCATGCCGTCTCGGACAATTTGTTGATCTGTGGCGATGCGCTTTCTGCTTTTGGCTGGTCTTCCATCTCCGGGGCTTTGAGCATGGGGACCTTGGCAGGACGGAGTGTCCAGCGCTTTTTGGCCGGCAGTCGATATGCCTTGCCCCATTATGAAGAGCATTGGCGTGAGGATGCAGGTCAGGTTTGGCTGGAGCGGCTCCGTTGGTCTAAGCCCTTGCTCTCACGTTTCAAGGCCCATCGAGTGGACGCTTTGATCCGAGCAGTGAGAGGCCGTGGTGATCGTAGCGTCGTGGGGCAGGGGGCTTTGTGGTGGCGCCTGCCCGCGGTCTTGACTCGCCTGTTTATGTGACATCCGTCACTCCTTTTTTTCTACTATTTGTGTGTGACCTGCCACAAATGTCAGGTTCTTCTGGAACGACGCTTGGCCAGATCGGACAAGTGCTTGTCTGATTGCGCCACAACTACAGGCAGGTAGCAGAAATCGGCCCATTCCTGATGGCTTGGCATGTCCCTTGCTTTATTGAAGTGCATCAGCGACTTGGGAAAGCGAAAGGACGGTGCACCATGTTCCACAGCCAAAGAGCGAGGCAAGCCATGAAACGTGCAATCGCTGCAAAAAATCCAGAAGACTTGCGTGACTCCCCCCGTTTTGAGGTGGCCCTTCGAGTGATGAGCCACGGCGGTGATTTCGTTGAACGATACGGTCGTTTGGGGATCAATGGTTGCTATTTTGAGTCCCCTGAGATCCATCGCTTGGGTCAGAGCGTGATCATCCGCATCGGCCTGATGGGTCTGGGCGTAGAAGTGGAAACCCTCGCCAAGGTGGTCTCGGTGGGTCCTGCTGGTGGGCAAGTTGGCGTGGCTCTTCGTTTTTCCGAAGTACCCTTCGAGACCGAACGGCTCATCGCTCGTTGGTTGGATATGATGGTCGAGGCCCACCGCCAGGTCGCCGCCGGATAGGGCTCTTTTCAGAGCTACTTCTTTCTGAAATTGTTGACATTTCGTGTTGTCTGAGGTACGCAGCTTGGGAACCTGTGACGCCGACCTGCGATGTAGTAGCAGGTCTTGATCGCTTAGCTGTGGAGGCTTCAATGAATCTCGTCTGGAAATTGGTGCTTGGAATCGGAGCTTTGGCCCTGCTGAGTAGTTGCTATGAGAAGAAGGTCGTCAAACTCGACTACAGCGAAAGACTCAAGGCGGGTTACTACACGCCTACAGGATTGCCCGGTGATGGTCATGTGGGCCGTACTGAAATAGAAGACAAGTATCTTGGTTACGACAAAGATCAGGAAAACCCGGGCGAAGTGAAGAAGCCTGAAGTAGTAAAGCCTGAAGAGAAGAAGCCTGAAGAAGTAAAGCCCGAAGTGAAGAAGCCTGAAGTAGTAAAGCCTGAAGAGAAGAAGCCTGAAGAAGTAAAGCCCGAAGTGAAGAAGCCTGAAGTAGTAAAGCCTGAA
>JAFCZJ010000313.1 GCA_019314375.1 Deltaproteobacteria bacterium
TGTCACTGCATTCCTGCGCGTGGGCATGGACATTCAGTGGGAAGGCGACATGAGCGTGACTGAAATGGTCAACGAAGGCGTGCGCCGCGCCTACATGAATCCGGACAACAAGCTGCGCGCTTCGATCCTGGAAGACCCGGACGGTGCGCGCAGGAACACCGGCGACAATACGCCCTGCGTGATCCACTACGAAATTGTTCCCGGTGACAAGCTGGAAGTACACGTGGCGGCCAAGGGCGGCGGCTCTGAAGCCAAGACCAAATTCGCGATGCTCAATCCCTCCGACGCAGTTGTCGACTGGGTACTGAAGATGGTGCCCACCATGGGCGCTGGCTGGTGCCCGCCCGGCATGCTGGGTATCGGTATCGGCGGTACCGCTGAGAAGGCCATGCTCCTGGCCAAGGAATCACTGCTGGATCCGATTGATATCCACGAACTGAAGGAGACGGGCGCCAGGACCCGGGCAGAAGAGCTACGACTGGAATTGTTCGACAAGATTAACCGGCTGGGCATCGGCGCCCAGGGCCTGGGTGGCCTGACCACGGTACTGGATGTGAAAGTGAAAGACTTCGCCACCCACGCCGCCAACAAGGCCGTCGCCATCATTCCCAACTGCGCCGCTACCCGCCACACTCACTTCATCCTGGACGGCACGGGCCCCGCCCGCATCAAGGCGCCGAGTCTGGATGACTGGCCCGAAGTGACCCGCGAAGCTGGCGGCAACGTTAAACAGGTCAACCTGGACACCGTGACTCGCGAGGAGATCGCAGGCTGGAAGCCCGGCGACACCCTGCTGCTCAACGGCAAGATGCTTACCGGTCGTGATGCAGCGCACAAGAAGATGGTGGACATGATCGCCGCCGGCGAGGAGTTGCCGGTAGATCTGAATGGACGCTTCATCTACTACGTGGGCCCGGTCGATCCCGTGCGCGATGAAGTGGTTGGCCCTGCTGGCCCAACGACCGGCACCCGCATGGACAAGTTTACTCGCACCATGCTGGAGAAGACCGGCCTGATGGGAATGATCGGCAAGGCCGAGCGTGGTCCTGCGGCGATTGAGGCAATCCGCGACAACCGGGCGGTATACCTGATGGCCGTTGGCGGTGCTGCCTACCTGGTAGCCCAGGCGATCAAGTCATCCACCGTACTAGGCTTCCCCGAAATGGGCATGGAAGCCATCTACGAGTTTGAGGTAAAGGATATGCCGGTAACCGTAGCGGTGGACGTAAACGGTGAATCGGTGCACCAGAGCGGCCCCGGCATTTGGCGGCTCCGGATTAAAGAGGGTGCCCGGTTTGAGTCCTCTGGCTAGTCTGCGCGGGTGTTCAGCCACCGCCCAGCATCTGACACGCAGATATGCAATGAGTCAGTCTTTTCCCGGTGCAGACACTGGCCGTTGAATACATCCCGGTAATTTTCCTGCTTAACAACGAGTCTATTTTTCCACACGCTGCGCCAGCACGATTGCGATACCGCCTAGGGTTGCAGCAGAAGCCACTAGCAGACGCAATGTGATCAGTTCGGACAGCACGAGGATTCCACCGAAAGCCGCGATCACCGGCACTGAGAGCTGAACGGTCGCTGCGCGTGTGGCGGTCAGCCCCGGTAGCGCTGCATACCAGACGACGTAGCCACAACCAGAGGTGATCGCACCTGACGCAATCGCGAGGGCCAGACCACCAGAAGAACTGCTGAACTCCGGCAAAAAGAAAAGACTGACAATGAGTACAAGCGGTACTGAATACATGAAGTTTTTGGCGGTGGCCACGAGGGGGTCTGCAACGTTCCTGCCCAATAACGAATAAAAACCCCAGGCGATGCCCGCCACAGTCATGAGGATCGCACCCAGTGGATTGGGTGCGCTTACACCCGGTAGCACCAGAAAGATCAGTCCGAGAAATGCGAGAGCAAACCCTCCCCATGCAAGCAGCGGGAATTGTTCCCCTTCGCGGAGCGCGACTACAAACATCGTGAGCTGAACTGAACCAAAGAGTAGTAGCGCGCCGGTGCCTGCGCTGAGCGAAAGGTACGCGAAAGAAAAGAAAATCATGTAAATGAAGAGCACTGCGACAGTACGCCAATTGATCGCCAGGTGCTCGTGTGTTTCTTTACGAACCAACACGATTAAACCCAGCGTCACCGCCCCGGCAATGATCCTGACAGAAGTAAAGGTTGCCGCGTCAATCAAATCCTGAGCCAAAGCCAGGCGGCACAGCAAAGAGTTGGCGGCAAAGGCCAGCATGGCAACAACCGTCAAAGACGCAGTGCGAGCAATCGTTTGTTCTTTTTTTTCGGACATGACCCCAGTACCTCAAGCTGTGTCAGCAGGCACGGACAAAAAATTTAGTTCGAATGGACATGTTGAGCTCAATCGGCAGCACGCTCTCTTTCCAGCATCAGCTTCAAACCCGCCGTAATTCGATCCCTGGCCGTATCGGTACCCTGACCTCTTGCGAGGGATGCGATGCCTTGCTCCAGACGAAAACTTGGTACGGTCAGCTGTAATTTCTGAATTGCCGCCTGTGCCGCATCATTCTCGCCAAGGAGGGCGAGGGCGTTGGCCTGGAGTAGACAGGCAGCATAACTGCCTGGCGACCCAAGCTCCCACTCTTCAGCATGGGAAAGAGCCTTCTCATAGTCGCCGAGTATACAATAGGCGATTGCGAGACCGGTATGATTGGGACCTAGATCTTTGGGCGCCTTTTCCGCGAGTTCTTCGTAAATGGATTTGGCTTCTTCGGCTTCACCGGCGCGCAGAAGGACATTCGCGAGCGTCACATATGAAGGCGTAATGGGTGCAAGGGCAAGGGCCCTTCTTGCGAGCGAAATGGAGCGCCGCATCTCGCCGACGGCAATGGCGACAACGGCAGCGTTTCTGGGTGCGAGCCTGAGAGCGGTTTCGATCTCGAGGAGCGCCTGCTTGCGATCAGCGTCAGGATCTTCGCTGAATTCGGCCATGATGTCCTGCGCGAGCACGTCGGCCAGGCGCACATGGGCTACGCCTGACGAAGGATCGAGTGCAATGGCGCTTTGAATCAGGTATTGCCGTCGTTCCCTGCCTTCCCGATTATTCGTCGGACTCGCAGCAGCGAGCGCCAGCAGACCCCATGGACCAAGTTCGTCCTGAGGTGTGCGGAGAATGCGCTGGAAGTTATCGTTGCCAGCAGCGGAAGCAACCGCATTGCTGATCCGCAGCGTGAGGCTATCCTGTGCTGTGCCAATTTCCTCAATGGGTTCATTGAAGATGTTTGTCCAGATATGGCCGCCTGTCTCGGCTTCGATGAGCTGGGCAACCACTCTGATATTATTCCCCACCTTTCTGACGCTGCCTTCGAGCACATAACGGACGGAAAGTGCCCGGCCCACTTCACGGACATCGGTGGCACCTCCCTTGAACTGGTTGCTTGAGTTTCTGGCAGTCACGAAGAAGGTCGGATTCTGGGCAAGATGGGTGATGATGTCTTCCGTCATACCGTCCGCAAGACCAAGAAGCGAGGGATCGTTGGTCAAATCGTCAAAGAGAAGGACAGCAAAGGAGGGGCGCTCATCAACCCCTGGGCTGGGCGGCTCTGAAGCCTGCCGGATCGACCGGAGTGTTTGACGGATACCCTCGAGAAGGCGATCCAGATCACCATTGGTCTGTTCTTTTTGTGTCCAACCTATGAGTTTTGCGGCTTGTGTCCGGCGAAAGGCGAATGGCAACTCAATGTCGTCCAGAAGGACCGGGACGAGGATGTCTTTATCGAGACCAAAAAGCGCTTCACGCCGGACCCATTCCGAAGTTACCGACGCTTCAGTCCAGGCGACAACGACACAGGCTGCCTGGGAAATCGCCTGCTCAATCATGTCGTCAAAACTTGTGCCGGGTACGATATGCCGGTCCCACCAGACGGACCAGCCCTGGGCTTTGAAGGTCTCGACGAGGGGAGCGATCCGCTCGCGGTCACCGGCCGCATAGCTAAAAAAAATGTCCGTCACAGACCCTCCTGGTGGCATCGGCGATGTTGCCGTCCACCTGCTCTCCCAAACCACGATCCGTCGTCAAGAAA
>JAFCZJ010000018.1 GCA_019314375.1 Deltaproteobacteria bacterium
AAAAAGAGTAAAAAGAGTAAAAGCAGGCAACTGGACGCTCAAGTTGTACGCATTCGGGTGGTGGCCAATGATCACGAGACGGCCCGCATGCGCTGTGAGATGGCCCGGCTGCTACTCGCCGATGACCCATCGGATGACGGATTGCGACGCGAGCGAAAAGAGCGTCTGCTGGAGTTGATGCGCCATACCGAGTTGCTATCCGACCGTCGCCGGGCCGCGGGCGCCATCCTGGACGTGGACCTCTGTCGCGAAGTCCGCAAGCCGCCTTGCTCCTTGAAGCCAATTGATGCTAGATAATACCCGTGTGTAATCTGTGCGGTTTGCGGGTTTGTTGTTTTGTAGGGGCGGGGTTTATCCCCGCCCGCGTGTGTATCGTGCGACTTCCGGGCGGGCATAAAGCCCGCCCCTACGTGAATGGATTGGCCCCGGCGCCGGTCCAAAGCTGGCACAGCATTCCTTTGGAATGCTGCACAAGACAGTCTACTGGTGTGAAGATTTTGTCATAGTAAGACTGTCTAGCAAGAGGTGTGTTTTGGAAGGCATTCGGGTCATCCGCGGTATGCGCGACATTCTGCCGGCGCAAAGCATCTGGTGGCGTTGGATGGAGGGTCGGCTGGCCGAGGTCTGCGAGCGTTTTGGTTATGGGGAGCTGCGCACGCCTTTGCTGGAGCAAACCGCTCTGTTTTCCCGCTCCATCGGGGAGCAAACGGACATCGTGGAAAAAGAGATGTACACCTTCGAGGACAGGGACGGCAGCATGTTGACCCTGAGACCCGAGGGCACGGCCTCGGCGGTTCGGGCCTATATTGAGCACAACATGGCTCGGGCCGAGCCGGTCAGTCGTTGGTACTATATGGGCCCCATGTTTCGTCATGAGCGTCCACAGAAAGGACGCTATCGTCAATTTTCCCAGATGGGGGCCGAACTGCTTGGGGTGGCGGGACCCGCGGCCGACGTGGAACTCATTGAGTTGATGGTGGAATCCGTGGCCGCTTTGGGTCTGACCCAAACCACCCTGGAACTCAATTCCCTGGGCTGCACCGCTTGTCGGCCTGCCTACCGGGATGGTCTGGTCACCTACTTGAAGCAGCATGATGAGCGCCTTTGTGAGGACTGCAAGCGACGAATGCAACAGAATCCGCTCAGGGTTTTGGACTGCAAACAGGAAGCCTGCAACAAGGTGGCCGAGGGCGCGCCGCGGATGATCGATGCCCTGTGCGACGATTGTGCTCAGCATTTTTTTGCCGTGCGCGGGGGCTTAGACGGCTTGAAGATCCCTTACCACATCAACCATCGAATGGTGCGCGGCTTGGACTATTACGGCCGGACCACCTTCGAGCTTTTGGCGGAAGGTCTGGGCTCTCAGAATGCAGTGGCCGCCGGGGGTCGTTACGACGGCCTGGTTGAGACCCTGGGTGGACCCAAGGTGCCGGCGGTGGGATTTGCCGCGGGTTTGGATCGCATCCTGCTCAAATTGACGGAGAGCGCCGAAGCGCCTTCGCAGGCCCCTTTGATCTTCATTGTGAGTCGTGGAGAGGCAGCCTGGACCAAGGCTCTTCAGCTCATGCAGGGCATGCGTCGGGCAGGCCTTCGGGTGATGAGCGACGTGCGCCAGGGCAGTTTCAAGGCGCAGATGAAGCGGGCGGACAAGGATGGGGCTCGCTGGGTCTTGTTGCTGGCCGAAGATGAGTTGAAGCAGGGGGTGGTGACGGTCAAGGACATGCAGGCCGGAGCCGACAGTCAGGACAAGCAGCAGCAGATTGCCGAGGACCAGCTTGTGGACTGGCTTAAGAAGAAAACAGAAGAGGTGGAAAAATGACCCTACGCACGATGGCCTTGTTCGGTTCCATCCTGATTTTTTCCGGTGCCGCTCTTGCCGGCGAGGGCAACAAGAAGGGCGATCGTGCGCTCAATTTTTTCTTGAAGACATACAACCCGGTGAAGTCGGGCCACAAGCGTGTGTTTTTGGATAAACTTGTGGGCAAGAAGGTCAAGGAACCGAAGAAGCTCTTGCTCTTGTCTTTCTTTAACATCGACTGCAAACCCTGTCGAAAAGAGCTGCCTTTTTTGGAAAAGCTGCACAAGCGCTACAAAGACGCCGGTCTGCAGGTTTTGGTGATCAACTGCGACTCGAAAAAAGACAAAATAGATCAAGTGATTGAATATGTAGTTGATGAACAAGGCTTTAGCTTCCCGGTATTAAAGGATCGCTTTCAGGCTCTGCAGCGCCGCTACGGCGTTGGATCCTTTCCGACGATGTACATTATCGACAGCCAGGGGCTTATCGTCGATGTCCGGGTGGGCTACAATGAGGAAACCAAACCCTTCCCCTTGGCGGATTTGCAAAAGCGTCTCGGCGTCAAACAAGAGCCGCTGACGGCTAAGGGTGAGACTTGATTTCAATCGACCGAGGAGGAACGAAATGAAGGCATTTGGCAAAATTGGGGTTCTTTTGGTGCTCGCAAGTTTTACGATTTTGGCCTGCGAAGGACATCACGCATCGGGTGACAAGACCACCGTGAGCAAGATGGAAAAGCAGGACAGCAAGTTGCCCAACGTGGTGGTGAAGCCATTCTCAGCCAAAGGCATCACCGACGACCAGGCTTCGGGCTTGGCCAGCAAATTCTGTGTCGAGCTCTCCAAGCAAAAGGGTTTTAATCTGCTCTGCGCCGAGGATCTCCGAGCCCTGTATTCACATACGGGCGACCAGGTCATGTTGGGCCAATGTGAGAGCTCGGATTGCCTGGCCAGACTGGCGGAGAAGACCAAGGCCGACACCATTCTGCAAATCATCATCAGCAAACTGGGCGAGAAGTTCGTTGTTACGGTCAGTGTGGTGGAAGGTCCCACGGGGACCATCAAGAGTCGCCTGGCCCACGAACTGGATTCGGACGCCATCGAAGAGCTCTTAGACGCCATGACCTCCCTGGCCACCAAGGTGGGCGAGCTGCTCTAATTTCCAGGAGCTGGCGACGATAGACGGCGCGAAGACGGAGGTGGGATTTCATGAAGGCAATATTAATTGGACTGGTGGTGGTCGCGCTCGCGGGAGCAGCTTATGTGTATCAAACTCGACCTCAACCGCTGCCCCAAATTCAATTCCCTGTCGGAGACGGAGAAACCATCAGCTTGGATGATGTACGAGGGGAAAGCCAGTACCTGGTGCTTATCTTGGTCCTGCATGGTTGTCCGCTAAGCAAAGCTTCTTTGGATATGGCCACGGATCTGGCCGAAGAGTACAAAGGCCTGGTGACATTTGCCGGTCTGCTCATGCGAGGAGGGCAGGCAAGGGCCGATAAAATACAGGAAGAAGAGCAATTGCCTTTTGATCTCTATTCATACAGTGACATGATGGCTGCGGATCTGTTCACAACGCGGGATTTCCGTGAGACGATCGCGGGCAATACCATATATGGTGGTTCAGTCATAATCATCGATGACGAAAACAACTTTTTGGAGATGCTGGAAAGGGAGGATGTCAGGGGTTTTCCCGAGAAGGTCGCGGGACTATTGGGGAAGTAGGCTCGGCCAGCCTATGCCCTTTGCTGGCCGCACGGCGAATCCAAAGCCCCAAGAACAACAAGAGAAAGAACAGTGCGCTGCCTTTGGAGGTTGCTTCACAAGAACAACCGCCTTGGGCCAGGGGTAGCGTATCGCTGTCGGTCCGGGCGTCCTGGTCTGCACCGGCGTCTTGTTCTGCACCGGCGTCTTGTTCTGCACCGGCGTCTTGTTCTGCACCGGCGTCTTGTTCTGCTCCTGCGTCTTGTTCCGTGCCGGCGTCATCTTCCGTGCCGGCGTCGTTCACCCCGGCATCTTCAGCGCAGCCTTCGTCCGTGACGCCGTCGCAGTTGTCGTCGATGCCGTTGCAGAGCTCTTCGGCGCCTGGATGCACGTTTTCGTTGTCGTCGTCGCAGTCGGTTTCGGCTGGATGTCCGTCGCCGTCGTTGTCTACGGTGATTTCCATGGTGGCCAGGCTGATCCCGGAGTTCGCGTTGTCTTTGTAGAGCAGGAAGAACTTGTTGCCGATGGCCAGCAGTCTCGGCCTGCGACGTCCCTCTCCGCCGTCGGTCTGGCGGTCGGTGTCTGCTTGCGCGCCCCAGGTCGACCCGCCGTCGCGTGAGATGGCCCATAGCAAATCGCTGTTGCCGGCTTGCTGGCTGCCGTCACTGCGCAGGGCCACCGCCACCACCGTGTTGCCGTCATCCGATGCGGCGACGGCCGACAAGCCTGATTCCAAATGCCAAACCCCCAGGCCGGAAAAGATTTCCTGATCGCTGCCAAAGACCTTTTCTCCCGCAGTCGTGTACTTGTTGTAATACACGGTCTGCTGCGCGCCGTAGGAAAAGTGGACTGTGTTGCTTCCGTCCACGTAGAGATCGGCAAATCCGTTGCGATAGCTCAGGGCGGTATGGGTTTGGACGTTCGCGCTCAATTCGGAGGCCAGATTCGCCCCAGGGTTGCCGTAGAGAAAATACGCCGCTTGTCCACCCCCATCGGGCTTGCCGGAGACCATGAATACCCGCCCGGGAATCCCTCTCATCCGGCCATCGCAGTCGGCTCGCCAGATGCCGCCGACCTGTCCAAGCAAAGTGGCCGATCCGGTGTTCGCCTGCCAGATGTGATGGTCCCCCCAGACGTTGTCACCAGCCTGCGAAGAGCTCATATAGACCTGGTCCGCCCCCGCCCAGGCGATACCCACGACATAGTTGCGCGCCACCCGTGAACCGAAGATGTAGTCTCGATCCCAGTCGCCGTTCGCGTTTCGTCGCCGATAACGAATGTCGTAGCCGGTGCTCATGCCCCCGTCGTGGCGGGTCACGATATGGACCGTGCCGTCGTCGCCGGCGGCGATGGCCGGGGGAAAGGTCATTGAAGATTGCTGACCATCGCCCACGTCCTCGTCAATCACCACGGAGCCGTCCCCGTCAAGTTGGTAATAGCGACTCGACACGACATGAATGATGTCGTTCGGCCCTCGATGCGCATCGATCTGTTCCCCCGCAATCACCGTCCCATGAAAGGTCCAGCTCTGGGCCTGAAGGGGGGCGGAACTGGAGAGGACCCAAAGAAAAACCATCAATGTCGCAGGATAGAGTGAAGCGAGCATGATCATATGAGCCCTACTCAATTCGATAACCCGACGAGTCCCCAGTCATGTTGCAGTTGGAAGACGAATCGGCGGAATTGATTATGAAGTAACTGATGCTGGCGGCCATCCTGGCAACCCGCAATCTTTCTCTTCATCATTTTAGTCTCCCTGGCTTCAATGTGCTTAGAATCGCCCGAGCAAGAATGACATCGGTCACGGCAGTGTATCACGCTTTGATTCGACAACAAGCACATGAGCCTGTCCGACAAACCCTATTGGACATTGATCTCCGCGACAGGCGCAGAATTCACCGCGGCCCAGATTTTGGCCACAACGGCTTGCCCAGGCGTGCTCCCTTCGACTGTTGCGACCGGGATGCGGCTATCTCAATCGCAAGTGCAGGACGCCGGCACCGCCAGGAGTTGCTCGATCCGGTCACCGGGGAAGCAGGCGGATCCCGTAAATGGCAAGAATGCTGCGATCGCCTCGTTGCACTGGCGACAGCACAGGTAAGGCGCCTCGCAATCGCCGGCCTCGCAACCCTGCCGCGAACAGAATCCGGTGTCGCCTTCGGGCTTTATGCAGGTCTCCACGCCGTTTCCGGGACAGTCGTCGTCCGCCTGGCAAAGAGTGCCCGTACCGTCGTCGGTGACAGGCGGCGGCTCGCCTCCACCGCCCGGCGCGCCGGGTATGGCCAACAGTTGCGGGTAGGTCACCAGCGAGTAGGCATCTTCGAGCGCGGCTTCGCGATGATACTGGACGTTCAGCCGCGTCGGGTCTGCCTCCAGGGAGTCGAAACCAGCCCGGCTGGGCATGTGATTGAACCACAACTCATCCCAGGGCCGCCCGTCCCCGATGAACACTCCCTGGACCTTAAACCGGGCCGTCGGGTACACCCCGACCCGCGCCGCCGCCTCCTGCGCTCCCGAGGTATAGAGATCCATCGCCTCACGACCAGTGCGAGTTGGCTCGCCGGCCCCTGGCTCGTACTGGGCCTGTTCGTGATAGCGCAGCACGTGAATCATCTCGAACGCGGGGTCCTCGGCCGTCGCCGGGTAGGGACTCTGGGGCGGCTCGAAATCCTCGGGCAGTGCCGACGGAATAAGCTCGGTCACCATCACGATGGTCTCCTCCACGCCAGCCTCCTTGTGGATCGCACGCGCCTGAAAATCCGGGTGGGCGGCCATGGCAAAGAAGGCAAGCGGGCAGGGATACTCCACGATAGCCACCTGCTCCCAACCACCCTCTTCGCCGATGAGTATGTCGCCCACGTCCCCCACAAACACAACCCGCGCACCGATGGCACTTAGGAAATCTATGGGTGCATACAAAGCATCGGCTTCCCGGCCAGTCAGATCGGTCTCTCGTCCGTCCGGATAGACCGCCAACTCCCGATAACGAATCAGGTTCACCATATAGAAGGGTCCCTCTGTCGGGGCAGCCGCCATCCGCCGAACCTGCTCCTCCTGAATCTCCCCGTAGCCTGGCTGGCCGGAAGGCGTCATGGACTCCTCCAGGCGCTCCATGATCGCAGGATCCAGACACAGATCCATGGTGAGCGTCACCACATCGCTGTGCTTGTCGTCCGCACAACCCACCAGGCCCGCTCCCACGAGTAGCGCCAAGAGCAATTTCATATGTCTCATCCAGTCATCTCCCTGATAGGTGCCTAATAGGTGCCATGCTCAGCCGGCTCTAGTCAATCGTCAATTATCGGTATCTATCAATCTTCTCATTCGAATGCCAAGCTTATCATCGAGGCCAAGTAAAAGTAGTCTGGTGGCATATTCGTGTGGAAAATTGACAAAAATGGCAAATTATCGTACGTAAAAGTGTATGGAGCTACAGAGATCAATAGAAAAAGACCTTCTTGCGTGGAAAACGTCCAATCCTCGCAAGCCATTGATACTCAAAGGCGCACGCCAGACCGGGAAAACATTCTCACTCAATGTTTTTGGCAAAGGCTATTTTAGTCGAGTACATCACCTCAACTTTCAGAAAAACAAAGAGCTACGCAGTATTTTTGATGGTTCTCTCGATCCCGAGCGCTTGATCGAATCGATTGAATTTGTGCTTGATTGCTCGATTGATCAGGTGGCCGACCTGCTTTTTCTTGACGAGATACAGGATTGTCCCGCGGCCATCACCTCCCTGAAGTATTTCCATGAAGACATGTCGCATATGGCGATCTGCGCGGCTGGCTCGCTCCTTGGCGTGACGCAGCCTGAGGTGCCTTTCCCGGTGGGTCAAGTTACATTTCTCACAATGCGGCCCCTCTCATTCGAGGAGTTCTTGCTGGCCATTGGAGAAAAACGGACATACAGCGCCCTGCGCGCCACGCGTCCGCCTGGGCCGCTTGCAGCAGTGGTTCACCATCACGCGCTTTCTCTACTCAATGAGTATTTCGTCACCGGAGGAATGCCCGAGGTCGTTGCCAGCTACGCATTACACCGCACCGACAAGCACCGCGCCCTGGCGCAGGTACGACACATCCAAAATGACTTGATAACGGCTTCCATGGGGGATTTTTCCAAATACTCGGGCAAGGTCGATGCCACTGTCATCGCCTCACTGTTCGAGTCGATACCTGCCCAACTCGCCAGGGAGAACAAAAAATTCAAGACATCGTCGGTCATGCCGGGCGGTCGTTTTTCGAGGCTACAATCATCCATCGATTGGCTCGTCGCGGCCGGACTGGCCATACGAGTGAAGATGACGAATTCTGGGGAGCTCCCTTTCGCCGCGTTCACCAAAGAGAATGCATTCAAACTGTATCTGTACGACATTGGTATTCTCGGTGCCTTGGCCGGGCTGAGTCCCCGGGTGCTCATGACCGCATCGGAGCCTTTCGCGACTTTCAAAGGGGCATTTTGCGAGAACTTCGTGGCCCAGGAATTCCTGTATTCCGGGGTGGACTCTCTCTATTCCTGGTCCAGCAACAAAGCCGAAGTCGAATTCCTGCGTGAGGTTGAGGGAGAGGTGTTTCCGGTGGAAGTCAAGGCCGGCCTTTCGGGCAAGCTGAAGAGCTTGAAGGTTTTTCAGCAGAAATATAGATGCAAAAATCGTGTCCGTATCAGCGCACGAAATCTAGAGATCAATCACCAGGCGAACATGCACAGCTACCCTCTCTATCTGGCGCACCGTTTTCCCCTCAAATAGACGGCTGCGATGAAGAGGCGACCTTCGGTCGTTTTGTTTGGGCCAGTCTGTAGAGTTTGCGATACCGAACCAAAGAAAACGGGCACCGGAGAACCGGTGCCCGTCTTGCGAGTGCCGAGGAAAGGACTCGAACCTTCACGAAGTTGCCCTCACTAGACCCTGAATCTAGCGCGTCTACCAATTCCGCCACCTCGGCACATCACGCTTTACAGGGCAACTTTAAAACCCTTGTTACGGCCGGCGAAATTACTTAATTCGGGATACCAAGTCAAGAACTTTCGACTTTTGGGGGTGCGGCCGGTAGCATGCGCGGATGCTTTGTCGTTTGCGCTATCTTTGTTTGGCTTGGTCTCTTTTGATTTCTTGCCTGGCAGCCGAGGTCGGGGCGCTTGAGGAGGGGGCCCGACGAGAACAAGTGCGCGAGGCCATGTGGCTGGGCATGGATTACATGATTCGTTCGGCTTTGGACCCTGGAAACTTTGAGGAATACGCTTCGGATTATCTGTTTTTCTTTGCCGACGTGGTGCGCTTGCCGGATCCTTGGATTCAGGGGGAGGCGCGCAGGGTGGGTCGTGAGTTGGGGGATAAGTACCTGAGTGAGTACTTCACGCTGGATTCGGCCGATGAGGTGGTGGACGCGGCCAGCGCTTTGTATTCCCTGGAGCAACTGGGCATGGATGTTCAATTGCCCATGATCATGCTCAGAGAGGCCGCGGGCTTGTTTGGAGAGGCGGATTACCTGGGCTTTGATCCGAGCTTTGGCGAAGCACCGAATTTGGACGAGTTCATCGATTTGGTCATCGGCTTTCATTTCAGTGATCGGATAGATCTGGGGCGGGATTTGGGCGTGACCTATGCCGAGGTGCTGCATTACCTGCCCTCGGTGGTCTATTCGTCCTTTGAAGACGACGACTCGGATCGCTTCATCGATCAGAACAACCTGGTGACTCATCTGTTCTATACGCTGTCCGGCTACGCCAGCTGGAACATCGATGCCGCCTTGCTGCCCCGAGAGACGGCCTACATCCGCCGGCATATGGACCTGGCTCTGAGTTGGGTCGATCCGGAAACCCTGGCTGAGTACATCGACAGCTTGAAGCTCACGGGCGAAGATGAATCGAATTCGGACATCGCCCACGGCGTGGATCTTCTCTTGGCCATTCAAAAGGCCGACGGGCGCTGGGAACCGCTTTGTCCTGAAGATGAGTATGATCGTTATCACGCTACATGGTGCGTCATGGACGCGCTCAGAGACTATGTTTTGGACGGCCCCGACGCCATGCCCGACCCACGCACGGAGGCGTTGTTGCGGCGCTGGGCCGCGCAACTGGCCCTGGGTCGGCCCATGAGCGATGGACTGCGCATCGCCCCGGACAGGTCCATAGACCAGGCATGGGCGGAAGCAATCGCCGCTTACTGACAGATGGTCAAGGCCAGGTTGTTATCGTCTTCGATCATGGAACAGCGCATGGGGCTGGGGCAGTCGGCGTCGGTGCAACAAAGATCCGTACAGCTGCCGTTCAGGCACATGCCGCTTCGGCAGGCCGTGTCGCCGGTGCAAGCTGAACCCACAGGCAGGCTGCCGGTCCAGTCGTTGGGCACGCAGCCCTTGGCGAAGCCCGGGGCGTAGGGGTCCGAGCTCTGGATGCGTCCGCAAGACCAGCCCGCGGGGCAGTCCCGGCTGGCGCAGCATCCGCCCGAACAGACGTAGTAGCCCGCAAGACAGACATTAAAAGCGCAGTAATAGTCTGAATCGCAGTTCGAGCCCATGGGGTAAAGCCCCGGATCCGGGAAACAGTATGAGCGCATGATGCCTGTTTCCGTGTTGACCCGGCAGATGGAGCCCGCGATTCGGTTGCAATCGTTGTTGGTGGTGCAATCGGAAGTGCAAATGCCCAGGTTGGTGTGGCAGATGACGCTGTGGCAGTAGGGGTTGAATACGGCCTCGCCAGAACAGGCCTGGCCATATTCGCCGGAGCCGACGTTCACATTTATGCCCAAGAGTTGGCTGTAAAGGCCTTCTTCCAGGCAGTACCAGGCGGAGGTGATCTCGACGCAGGTGTGATTGGGTGCGCAGCCGGCCGAGGAGCGGCAGGGGCTCAGGCAGACGGCCGGTTCGGTGATGGGCACGCAGTTGGCGCTGTCGCAATCGGCGTTGGCCACGCAGGCCGAGCCGTCGGGTACTTGTCCCGGGATGGCCTCACACTGGCCGCTGCCCTGATCGCAGCGGTATCCGTCCGGGCACTGCTCGTCGTCGGTGCAGCCCGAGGGAGGCAGGCAGGCGCCGCTTGTTGTTTCGCAGACCGTGCCCGTGGGACAGTCCGCGTCGTTGCGACAACCCGTTTTGCAGGTCCCGCTGCCCGTGTCGCACCAGGAGCCGGCCGGGCAATCACTGTCCAAGGTGCATCCGGCGCTCACGTTGCGACAGAATCCGGTGACCCGATCGCAGATCTGACCGAGGCCGCAGTCGGCGTCGTTCATGCAACCGCCTGCCCGGCAGACGCCGGCCACCGGGTCGCAGCGTTGGCCTGCGATGCAGTCGGCGTCGGAAGTGCATTGCGGACCGCCGGCCGAACAGGTGGCTGTGGCCGGATCACAGACCTGCCCGGGACCGCAGTCGATGTCGATGATGCATTCTAAGGCCACGCACTGGCCCAGAGCCAGATCACAGCGTGAACCTTCAGGGCAGTCGAAGTTGGAACTACACAGGGGCTGCACGGGGCGACAGTCGCCTGAGAGTTGATGGCAGATAAAACCCTCCGGGCATTCTTCGTCGCTTGAGCAGGCCGGCTCGTCGCTGCAGAGGCCGCCTCGGCAGCGTTCCCCCGTGCGGCATTGCATGTCCAAGGAACAAGGTCGCGGCCGGCCGTCGTCGGGAATACAGCGGGCGTCTTCGCAGACCATGTCGTCGGGGCAGTTGTAATGCTGCTCGCAGGGGATGTAGGTCTCCTGGCAGGCCGAAGACGCCAGCAAGAGCAAACTCGCCAGGCCTAATTTTGCGAGGCAGGACATGAGACCATGGTAGCTCGAACGCGCTTGGGTTCCAAGGCCAGATTGACAGGCCCAAACAGCCGACATACTTTCCTCCTGGTCGTAACCCCATCTGGAGAGAGGACCCTCGTTGATGCGACGTACACTTATGCTGCTCATGGGCCTGTTGATGTGCACGCCGGTCGTCGGTGCCCGGGATCTGAATCGACAGAATTACCTGGTGGGAGAGAAAGCCTCGGGCATGGGCGGCGCCTTCAGCGCCATGGTGGGCGATGCCGCCAGTCTTTATTACAACCCGGCGGGGCTTGCCGGCATGAAACGCAGGGGCCTGAGCCTGAGCGCCAGCGTTTATCAGGTCCATTGGGAGCACTACGACAAACTGCTGGATGTGGATGTGGGCCTTCGCACCGACATGGACAGCCAGACCTTTTCCACCTTTCCCTCTTCCGTCGTCTACACCCTGCCGCTGACGGAAATGAAGGACCCGGAAGCCTTTCACCATGTCCTGGCGGTCGGCGTCATCGTGCCCGACTACGACAAGTTCGAACACGTCATCGATCAGTCCATCGGTCTCTATCCCTTCGAGCTCAAGGGCAGTTTCACCGGGGAGGACATGACCTACTGGGTTGGGGCGGCATACGCGGCCAGCCTTTTTGGTAGATTGCGCCTGGGACTTAGCGTGTTCATGCTGGCGCATTTGAGCGATCTGTCCGGCAACCTGGGCATGAAGATGGCGGTCATTGATGAGTCCACCCTGGAAACCATTTATGCCTATTCCAACGTGAGCATGGATCGTTCGGCCATTTCCTTGACCATGCTGTCCCAGATGGGCCTGCAGTTTGATATCACCCCAAATCTTTGCGTGGGCCTGACTCTTCGCTCGCCCACCTTCGGTCGATTTAATTCCTATGTGAACATGCTGCAACTGGCCAGCAGCCACATGGAAGATGCAGACGGCAACCCGGTGGTGACCGAGGAATTGTCAGGCTATTCAGACCGCATCGAGACCGACGATGTCACCATGGAGAAAAAGCTGCCCTTGATGATCGGTCTGGGCCTGGCATACCGGGTGCCCGACTCCTGGGCCCTGGGTCTGGACCTGCGCTTTCATCTGCCTCAAGACGAGTATTTGCTCTTCAGCGGCCCCAGCGTCTATCCGGTCACGCCCATGGGCGAAGTGATCCTGGATCCGGATCGGGCCCTCGACGCGGACGAGCGGCGGCAGCATACTTGGTTGCTGAATGCCAGCCTGGGGGCCGAAGTAAAACTGTCTGAGAGTTGGAGCATTCGGGCCGGCGCTTTCACCAACTTTTCCGTGGTGGACATGGACTACTACGACAGGCCGGACCGACGCTTAGACGCCCTGCTTTTGCCCCGCATGATGTCTTTCGGTGCCAGCTTGGGTTTGGGGCGCAGGCAGGAAAACTCCAGCAACAGCATCATCATCACCTATGTCTATGGCAGCGGCGAAAGCTACAGCATCAATGAAATATTCGGGCTGCCGGCCGCGCATATCGAAGTGCAAGCCCATACCCTGACCCTGAGTCTGGCTGGGACGGCGGATTTTTGACGCCGGATTTTCTGATGAGAAGGGAGACGCCATGAACAAGGAACGCAGACTGGAGATTCCCCTGGCTTCCGGCATGAAACTGGCGGGGGTGTTGCACATACCTGACGATAGGCCTAAAGGCGAGCCGACAGCCGGCGTGCTCATTTGTCACGGCATGCTGTCTTACAAAGACAGCCCCAAGCATTTGGGTCTTGCGAGGCAATTGGCTGAGAAGGGCCTGGCCGTGCTGAGATTCGATTTTCAGGGCAGGGGAGACAGCCCGGGGGACTTGATGGGCCTGAGCTTTACCAGGCAGGTCATAGAAGCCCGCGCTGCCCTGGAAACCTTGCGGCGCGAGACCGGCGTGGAGCGTTTCGCGCTGGTGGGCTCCAGCATGGGTGGGGCCGTGGCCACCATCCTGGCGGCTTCGGGCCTGCGGGGCTTGGAAGCCATGGTCACCTTCGCCGCCGTGGCCCGTCCGGCCGACTTGGGCCCTCGCATGGTGGATGCGAAAGGGCTGGCGGTTTGGCGTGATCGGGGCTGGCTGGATTTCGAAGGCGAGCGGGTGGGCATCGCCTGGTTTGACGACGCGCAGGTGACGGAGGTCTTGGGCCCGGCTGCGCGGGTCTCCTGTCCCTGGCTCATTTTGCACGGGGAGCAGGATGACGTGGTGCCGGTTGAGGAAAGTCGTGCGCTGCATGAAGCTTGTCCGGTCCACTCTCGCTTGGAGATCATCACCGGCGCGGACCATCAGTTCAACGCGCCTGAGCACTTAGCGCAAATCATGCAGCGGGCCGTGGCGTTTCTCAGCGATGCCTTGATGCCTTGAGATGCGGGCTGGCCTGTGTGTATTCTGGGCGCATCTGACCAGGAGGAAGATATGGAATTGGAACGCATTCAAGCGGAATTGAAGAAGGCCGAGTTGGACGGCTGGTTGTTTTACGATTTTCACAACCGGGATGCCATCGCCTACCGGGTGCTGGGTCTGGATTTCGGCAAGTTCACATCCCGCCGCTGGTGGTACTACATTCCGGCCGAAGGCGAGGCGCAGAAGCTGGCCCACAAGGTGGAGCCTAGAAAGCTAGACGGCCTCCCCGGCACAAAGACGCTGTACTTGAGCTGGAAAGAGCTACACGAGTCACTGGGGCGCATGCTTTCCGGTGCGAAACGCGTGGCCATGCAGTACTCGCCCGAAGCCTCTATCCCTTATGTCTCCACGGTGGACGGAGGGACGGTGGATCTGATCAGGGCCCAGGGTGTGGAGGTTGTCTCCTCGGCCGATCTGGTGCAGACCTTCGAGGCCATCATCGACGAGGCCGGCTACCAGTCTCATGTCGAGGCCGGCGAGAAGATGCAGCGCATCAAGAATGAGGCTTTCGCCAAGGTAGAGGCCATGGTGAAAGCGGGTGAGCAACTCACCGAGTATGAGTTGCAGCAGTTTATTGTGGCTCGCTACGAAGAAGAAGGTTTGGATTGCATGAAGGAATTCCCCATCGTGGGCGTGGATGACCACCCGGCCGATCCACACTTCGAGCCGACACCGGAGAACAGCCGCGTTTTGGCCCCGGGACAATGCCTGCTCATCGATCTCTGGGCCAAGTTGGCCAAGCCTGGATCCATTTTTTACGACATCACCTGGTGCGGCTATCTGGGCAAGAACCCCCCGGAAGAGTACGTGAAGATTTTCGGCGTGGTGCGGGACGCGCGTCAGGCGGCCCTGGCCTTCGTGCGGCAACGTTTCGCCAATGGCGAGGACTGCTTCGGCTACGAGGTCGACGACGCCTGTCGCAAGGTGGTGGATGAGGCTGGATACGGCGAGTTCTTTATTCACCGCACGGGGCATTCCATCGGCGAAGAAGTACACGGCAACGGGGTGCACATCGATAACCTGGAAACCCGGGACGAGCGGCGGCTGGTGCCGGGGATCTGTTTTTCCCTCGAGCCGGGAATCTACCTGCCGGGCAAAATGGCGGTGCGTTCCGAGATCGATGTGTTCATCACCTCCGCGGGCGAGGTGGTGGTAGCCGGTGCCGAGCAGCAGGATTTAATCTTGATGGATTTCTGAGGGCATTGCGCCCGTTTGGGCATGCATGTTAGAAATGACCATTCTGTAGGCTCTGTAGGCTCTGTAAGCTTGTAAGGCAGCATAATGGAGGATTTCATGCTCAATAGACGCGAGAGACGACGATTGACGAGGACCCTGGGGGGATTGCTTCTGACTTTGTTGTGCGCCGGACCGGTGATCAACTGCGAATGCGATTCGGGGCTGGACGGACGACCCGAACTGGAGGTGGATTTAACCGCCTTGCAGTTTGACGATGTGGCCGTGGGTTTTTCTCAAATTCGCGTCTTGACCATCAGCAACGTTGGCCGGGCCGGTTTGGTCTTTAATAGCCTGGCGGTGCGAGGCGGCGATTCCAGCCCCTTTGCCTTGCTGGGCTCTTGGGACGCCGCCACCGAGGAAGTGGGCGAGTTGCCCGGCAGCTTAGGCCTGGGTGGCTCGATTCAAATCGCCGTGAATTATGACCCGCTGACTGAAGACGCCCAGGATTTCGATGTCTTGGAAGTGATGACCAATGATCGGGACGAATGCCCAAGTGAGTTCAACCAATGCGAGATTCAGCTTTCCGGCACGGGCGCGCCGCCGGACCCCGACCTGGCGGTGATCTGTCAACACGATGAAACCTGTCCGGGCACGGGCGCGCCTTATTGCCAGACCGTCAGGGACGCAGCCACCAATGAACATCCTGTTCGTGTTTCCTTCAATTTCTGTGACGTGGCCCCCGGCTCCGAGAGTTTTTTGCAAGCCCTCTTGTACAATGCCGGTAACGTGCCCTTGAGCATGGACGGTTTCATTTTTGACGGCGGCATCGGCGATCCGACGGATTTTCGTCTGCAAGAGCCGGCTGCAGAAGACATCATCTTGCAGCCGGGCCAGAGCCAGATGATGACCCTGGTCTATTCTCCGGCGATGGAGGGATTTGACAATACAGGCATGGACATTTTCACCAATGACACGGACCTGACCCAGATGAGTTTTGCGGACGGCACTTTTTCCGTGAGGGTTCTGGCCAACGCGGCCTCGCCCAACATTCAGGTCAGCCCCGTGAATATCCCTTTCACCGGCGTCAGCCAAGGACAAGAGGTGACTGAGACCATCACGGTGAACAATACGGGCTCGGCCATCCTCGTGGTCAGCGGCCTGGAAGTGACCGGGGGCTCGGTCGAAGGCGAGTTTTACGTCGACAGCGAGGATGGCTTCGAAGTCGGCGTGGGTGGTCAGGGTTTTATCGACGTGACTTATGCGCCCAGCGATTCGGGCGCGGACGACGGCTCGATCATCATCTACTCCAATGATCCGGACGAAGCCTCCGTGACCGTCACCCTGGGTGGTGCGGTGCGGCCTGATTTGGACGTGACGCCCTTTGACGTGGTGCAGTTTTTGAATGTTCCTCAGGGTGGTTCGGATACCCAGGACGTGAACCTGCGCAATGTGGGGCACGCCGACTTGACCGTCAGCGCCATCGCTTTTTCCATGAATCCAGGGGATCCGCCCGTTTTTTCCCTGGATGGCTTGCCGGCGGATTTCCCGGCGAACCCCATTGTGTTGGCCCCCACCGAGAGCCTTACTTTCCAGGTGGACTTTTTGGACAACACCATGATCGAAGGGGAAATCGGCCAAATCGATATCGGTCATGACAGCCCCAACGATTCCATCCCCTACATCTTGATTTGCCAGAACAGCGGCACGGCGGCCAACCTGCCGCCGGTGGCTGATGTGCAGCCGCGTACCCAGACGGTCAACGGATTGGATCCCATTCATTTGGACGGCTCCGGCTCCTTCGATCCGGACGTGGACGACAGCATCAGCATCTATAGCTGGTCTTTCCTTTTCAAACCCCAGACCCCGCAAGGTGAGCCAAGCGAAGCCTTCTTGGATAGCAGTGACGAGGCCACGACTTCCTTCACGCCGGATATTTACGGTGAATACATCGTGCGATTGGTGGTCTTCGACACCTTCGGTGCCATGAGCCAACCCTTCGATGCCTCGATCTCGGTAAGCCCTTAAATTTAATAATGCGTATCAAATGCGCTCGGATGGGCCTGCCTTGGCGGGCTTGCGTCGTCTTCGGCGTCTTGTGACCTTGACCTGTCTGGCGGCTTGGCGCTCCGCTTCCTCGGCCAACATGTTTTTTTCGAATTCCACCACGCGATTGCGTCCGGCCCGCTTGGCCACGTAGAGGGCCAAGTCGGCCATGTCCACCAGGGACTGGGGCTCGTCTGCGTCTTTCGGATAGCAGGACACACCGGCCGTGATGCTCAGATACCCATTTGGCTGAGAAGCCATGCGTGGGAAGACGTTTTGGGCCACGGCTTTGCGGAGCTTCTCGGCGACGCTGCTGGCCGTGGCTTTGTCCTGTCCCGGCAGGATGATGACGAATTCTTCTCCGCCGAAGCGGGCCACCGTATCCACCTTGCGCGTGTTTTTTTCCAGGACGCGGGCAACACCTGTCAGGACCTGGTCCCCCAGAAGGTGGCCGTTGGCGTCGTTGTAGCGTTTGAAGTGGTCGATGTCGATCATGATCACGGACAGGTCGCTTGAGAAGCGCCGAGCCCGGTCGAATTCCATCTGCAAGGCGGTCTTCATTTGACGCCGATTTGCAAGCTTGGTCAGCTCGTCCGTCACGCTCAGATCCAGGGTCTCTTTGAATAGCTGGGCGTTGGCGATGGCCATGGCGGCTTGGTTGCTCAAGGCGGTCATAAAATGGATGGCATCATCGGAAAAGGCATTTTTTTTTGGGCTGGTGAAGTTCAAGACGCCGTAGAGCTTTTCTTTATGCAGCATCGGTACAGAGAGGAAGGAGCCGCTGGTTGGAAGGGCATTTTCCAAGGGACTGTTGCGGGCCAAACCCACAAGATCGCGGACCAACTCGTGCGTGCCTTTCTGAATCGCGCGTCCCACAAGGCCCTCATCCGCCGGCAGGTTGTCGCCCACGGATGTGCCCGGGCCCTGCGGGCCGAAAACGTGTCTGAAGGTAAGCATCGATTCAGCCTCATCGAAGAGCAGAATGCTGAAGCGCTGGAAGCCCAAGCGGGTGCCGATCAGTTCCGCCATGGCCTGGAGTACATGCTCCAACTCCAATGACGAAGTGAGTCGCTGACTGACATCGAAGAGCAGGTCCAATTCATTGATTCGGCGGGTGAGCTTGCGATTCGTTAATTCAATCTGAGTGTTCTTTGCTTCCAGCGCGGCCTGCATTTCCAACTCGCGCTGGGCTTCGTCTAACTCCATGGCCGTGTCGATGCGGGAGGCCTGCACATCGGTCAGTTTGGCCAGCAGGCGGTTGAAGTCGGTGGCCAATCGTCCCACCTCGTCGTTGCTCTTGACCACCACCCGGCTTAAGAAATCGCCCTCCTCGGCAGAGGAGATGACCTTGTGCAGGTTGCGCAGAGGACCGGTTAGATAGAGCCGAACGACCAAGACCACCAGCAGGGTGAGGAAGATCACCAGCAACACCCCGAGGAGGATCTGCAGATGAACGAAGCTCTCAAGTTTTTTGCTCAGGCCGGTTTCTCGCACTCTCATGATGATGCCGGTCAGACTAAGGCCGACCACCAGCAGGCTGATGCTGCTGACCATGAGTGCAATTTTTCTCGTCACGCTGCGGCCGAAATAGCCCATTTACACCCCAGGTTGCGAATCTTGCGCTAGGGCATAGCCCAAAGCGAACTCCAAATCAATGAATTGAGTGTATCCCATGATGGCCTTGGCCGCCATGTGACCTTGATCACTTTGTTCTCACAAAATGGCATTTTTTCAATTTCGCGGCAGACGGCTTGACATCGGATGGATTGGCGGGTTTCATAGGCCCATGAAAAACATCAATCGAATCGTGAAGTGGTCCATGGTGGCCGTGCTGGTTATGGGGCTGGTTGCTTGCGCCGAAAAAAAGGCCAATCCGCCCACCGCTTCTGATATGAGGCATGCGGAGACTGAAAGCAAGAGCGAAACCGGAAGCCAAGCTGATGGAAAATCCGTGGCCATGGTTGGGGATACGGCCCTGCCTGCTTTGCCCAACGAATTGGTGCTTGGCGAGGAGGTCAAGAACCCCAAAATTCCCCAGGCCAAAAAGTTCATGGAAGAAAGGAAATACCAGGATCTGCTTGCCTTGATCGAACCCGATGAGGCGAGCAAGATGAAGTCCCCTGAGCAAGCTGCCTTGGCGGAAGTTTATCTCAGGGCGGCCACTCAGCTCAGGGTGCATCTGCACGATGTGCCCTTCGCCACCATGTTTTGCGAGCGGGGTCTTCTGGTGAGCCCCAGGCATCCCTCCCTCTTGCGTCTGCAGATCGACAACTACTTGCAACCGGACATGAATCTGGTCGCGGGTGCGGAAGAGTTGGCTGAAACCTTGGTGCGCCTCGACCCCAACGACCTGCAGAACCAGTACTTGCGAGGCAAGGTGGCTTACGAGCAGGCCGAATACGACAAGGCCGTGTCCTGGTTGCAGAAGGCCGCCCGGCCCGAAGCCAAGGGACCCCTGGTGGAGCCGGCCATCAAAATGCTGGGGATGGCCAAGGCCAAACGAGACGAGCTGAAGGCCTCTTTGAGCATGACGAAGGAACTTGAGGTCATGATGGCGCGTGCCAAGACCATGGCCAGGGCCAACCCGGCCGCGGCTGGGTCGGGCAATCGCATGATGGCCGACTTTGACCCCAAGGTCGCTCCCTCGGGCGGCAAGGTCGTGCTCTACATGACCAAGTGGTGTAAATACTGCAAGAAGACCCAAGCGCTTCTGAAGAAACTGAACGTCAAATTTGAAAATCGGGATATCGAAAAAGACCAAAAAGCCTTGATGCGCATGATGGAACTCGCACAACAGAACGGCGTGGAAGTCACCGGTGTGCCCGTTACCCAGATCGGCAACAAACTGGTGGTGGGCTACAATCCAAGCCTTATCGAGAGCATGGTAAATAAAATCCGCTGATTCGACCTGCCTTCGTACCAGGGAATCTCATGCAGTCCTTTCGCAAGCTCGCGCTATGCTTGGCTGTGCTGTCGGCAGGCTTTGGCCTTCCCGCCGTGGCCGGACAGGGTACCGCTTATCGGGTGCGGCTCCTGGTGGGCGAGGGCCTTCCCGTCGTGAATGTGCAGGCCAAGGGCCTCCGAGTTTTCGACGGCGATGTCTTGGACCAGTTGCTACCGGCACAGAATGCGGTGCTCAAGGTGCAAGCGGGCAAGGCGGGATTGCGTTTGCCGGGCGTCAAGCATCAGCCGAGGTCCATCCTGCTCAAGAGCAAAGGTCCGGTGGAATTGCTGAAGCGGCGTCTGGTGGGCGAAGTGGAATTGCGCTTCGAGGGCAAGGGTATTCTGGTCATCAATCGCATGTCCTTAGAGCGGTACCTGGCGGGTCTGCTGGGTGCCGAAATGTCGGCATCCTGGCCCCTGGAGGCTTTGAAGGCACAGGCCGTGGCGGCTCGTAGTTATTTTTTGCATCGGCGCCTGAGGCGCGAGAACGCAAAATATGATTTGGCCACCAGCACCTTGGACCAAGTCTATCGGGGCATTGCTCGCGAGGGCGCATCCACTCGACGGGCCGTGGCCGAGACACAGGGCCAGGTTTTGGTTTACGGCCACCGGCCTGCCGAGGCTCTTTTCCATGCCTGTTGCGGAGGGCGCACTCGTCCCAGCCAAGAGGTTTTCGGCACGGCCTTGCCCTATCTGGTGGCGGTGGAGGATCCCGATTGCGCTGCCTGTCCAAAACATCGATGGCGGGTGAAACTGAGCCTGGCGGAATTGGGCGTGCGCCTGGCTCGCCAAGGCAAAAGCGGCGGGGTGGCCAAGGTGGTGTCCTCGGGGAAGGGGCTCAGCATCCAGGGCAAGGCCGGTTGGCGGATTCAATTCAGCCGACAGCAGCTTCGGCGCCTGGTGGGGGCGGTGGCCATTCCCAGTTCCGCATTTCAGTTAGAACAACACGGAGATATGCTCATTTTGCGCGGTCGTGGTTCCGGCCACGGGGTGGGTCTTTGCCAGTGGGGCGCGAAGGGCATGGCCGAGCGTGGTCAGGATTTCAAGGCCATATTGAAGCGCTATTACCCAGGTTGTGTCATCAGGAGACTGTACTGACATGGCATCCGGTTTGAGTCTGAAAGATTTCGACTATGCTTTGCCCGCTGAGCTCATCGCCCAGGAACCGATCGCTGTTCGAGATGAAAGTCGGCTTCTGTGCCTGCCCGTGGACCGCATTTCATCAGTGAGTCATCGGCGTTTCGATGAGTTGCCCGACATGCTCAAGTCCGGGGACATGCTGGTGCTCAACGACACCCGGGTCATGCCGGCCCGGCTGTACGGTTACAAGCCAACGGGCGGCAAAGTGGAAATCCTTTTGGACCGGCCTTTGGGGGAGGTGAATGAAAGCGCCGATGGAAATCGCCAAGCCTGGCTCTGCCTGGTTCGGGCTTCCAAGCCCTTGCGGCCCGGGGCACCGGTGCAGTTGCCGGAGGGCGCGAGCGCAGCTTGGCTGGGCCCAGGCCCCGGTGCGTCGGCCCGGGTGGAACTGACTTGGCCAGGAACCTTGTCGGATTATCTTGAGCGCAATGGTCGCCTGCCGCTGCCGGCATACATCCATCGGGAAACGAGCGGCGATCCCTTAGACGCGCTTGACCGGAAGCGTTACCAAACAGTCTTCGCCGACAAGCCGGGGGCCGTGGCGGCACCCACCGCCGGTTTGCATTTTACAGGGGAATTAATAGACCGCCTTTTGGCCAAGGGCATCAGCAACACGCGAGTGACCTTGCACGTGGGACCGGGTACTTTCTTGCCTGTGCGCAAGGAGAACTTAGACGATCACCAGATGCACGCAGAGCGCTATCGCATTGAGCCTGAAGCCATTGAGGCCATGACCCGATGCAGACAACAGGGGGGGCGAGTGATCGCCGTGGGCACGACGGTGGTGCGTTGTCTGGAGGCCGCCTGGCAGGGGGATGGCCTTCAGCCGGGGGAAGACTTAACTGAAATTTTCATCCGGCCAGGGTACCGCTTCCGGGCCATGGACGGCATGTTGACGAATTTCCATCTGCCCCGGTCCACTTTGATTATGTTGGTCAGTGCCTTTGCGGGCCGCGAGCGGGTACTCAAGGCTTACGAAGAGGCTGTTGTGAACCGTTACCGTTTTTTCTCCTATGGCGACGCCATGTTGTTACTTTAGAAACAGGTTCAGAAAAAGAGAAAATCATGCTCCCACCTTTGCGTTTTCAAATTCATCACCGTGACCCCCAAAGCCAGGCCAGAAGCGGCCTTTTGCAAACTCGTCGGTCGAGTCTGCCAACGCCCGTATTCATGCCGGTGGGCACCTTGGCTACGGTTAAAGCCATGGACACCAAAGAAGTGGCGGCCCTGGGCTACAAGATTATTCTGGGCAACACCTATCATCTGATGCTCAGGCCGGGGGAGGCCAATATCCGTCGTCATGGCGGCTTGCACGGATTCATGGATTGGCCTAACTCCATTCTGACCGATTCGGGGGGATACCAAGTCTTCAGTCTGGCCCATCGGCGGCGCATCAGCGAAGAGGGCGTTACTTTTCTGAGCCACATTGATGGGAGCAAGCACGAACTCACGCCCGAGCGGGCCATCCAGATTCAACAAGACCTGGGCTCGGACATCATGATGGTCTTGGACGAATGCCCGCCGCATGACGTCAAGCCACGTTACATGGAGGAGTCGGTGGCTCGCACCACCCGATGGGCCGAGCGCTGTTTGGCGGCCCGGGGCCCCCATGCCGGTGCCCTTTTCGGTATTGTTCAGGGGGGCCTGGATCACGACATGCGTGCAGCCCACCTGGAGCAATTGCAGGCCATGGCTTTTGAGGGTCTGGCCATTGGGGGCCTGAGCGTAGGTGAGGGGCCCGAGGCAATGGACGATATGGTTGGCTTCATTGTCCCGCGCATGCCGGCCGATCGGCCTCGCTATCTCATGGGCGTGGGTTTGCCTGCCGACATCATTCGGGCTGTCGGGCATGGCATCGATATGTTCGACTGCGTGGTGCCCACTCGCAACGCTCGAAATGGGCAGTTGTTCACCTGGGACGGACCCATGCAATTGCGACATGCGGCACACACGGAAGATCTGCGACCGGTTGAAGCCGAATGCGACTGTGAGGCCTGCCGTCGGTTTTCCAGGGCCTACCTGCGACATCTCTATAAGGCGAACGAAATTCTGGGCATGCGCTTGAATACCTTGCACAATCTTACGTTTTACGCTGAACTGATGCGCCGAATACGCACGGCCATCTCAGCGGGCAACTATGCGGCCTGGGCCAAAGACACGCTGGAGCGACTTGGCGCGGGGCAAAGCGGTTGAAAAATCAAAATAATGTTTGATCTGCCAACCCGGCTCTGGTAGACCCTACGGGCTAAGAAGTCGGAACCGGGTGGATTGCAGTCGAATCCGTCCAAAGATCATAAGGAGTTACGCTTGGAGCAATTGACACAGGCCCTGGTGGCCCAGGAATCCGGCGGCGCGGACGGAGGCCAGAGTCCGGTTCAAGGCTGTCAGCAGATGGGCGGTATGATGGTCCCTCTGTTGTTGATGTTTGCCATCATCTACTTCATGATCATCCGACCCCAACAAAAGCAGCAGAAAAAGCACAAGGCCGTGCTTGAGGCCTTGAAGAAGGGTGATCCCATCATCACCAACGCTGGCATCTACGGCAAGGTGGTCAACCTGACGGAAGGGGTGGCCACCATCGAGATCGCCAAGAACGTTCACATCCGCATCCTGCGTGGTCAGATTGCCGGTTTGCAGCCCCAAGGCGGCGATGAGACGGCAGCTGCCATGTTGCCGGACAGCGACAAAAAATAAGTACGCAGTTGCATCGGTAACGAGCGAGGTCGATTCACATGGAAAAGGCGTGGTACTGGAAGATTTCCTTCGTGTTTATGTTGGTGGTGGTGTCAGTCTTGTATCTGCTGCCCACCTTTATCCCGAGCTCTCTGCCGGGCTGGTACACTGATATCGCGAGCAAGACGCTGAACCTGGGTCTGGATCTCCAGGGGGGCATCCATCTGGTCCTGGGCGTGGAAGTGGACAAGGCCCTGGAGGACAAGGCCGACCAGTATGTGCGCGATTTCAAGGATACGATGAAGGAAAAGCGTATCGGCTACAATCGGGTTTTCCGCGTGAGCGATACCTGGGATGTCCAATTTGAGTTGAAGAACCCCGATGACATGAGACGCCTGAAGAAGCGTGTCTTGGATGGGTTTCACAATTTGAAGGAAACCGACATCGAAGATGCCAAGCCCGGCATGCTGCGCATGACTTTCGACAACAAGTACGTCGATGAGCTCAGGAGCAACGCCCGTGATCAGGCCCGTGTCACCGTGCGTAACCGCGTGGATGAGTTCGGCGTGGCCGAACCCACCATCGCCCCGCATGGCGAGAACGGCATCCTGGTGCAGTTGCCAGGCATGTTCGAACCCGAGCGCGCCAAGAAGCTATTGGGCCGTACGGCTCAGCTTGAGTTCAAAATGGTGGACGACAAGTCCGACTTCATCTCAAGCCTGAAGGGCAAGCTGCCTGAAGGCGTGCGCATGGAGTACTACACCTACGAAGGGCCGGACGAAGAGCCGATCACCGAGTCTTTCCTCCTTTCTCGAGGCAAGGGCCTTGAAGGCAAGAACCGTCTGGTGGATTTCTTTAATAACGTGATCGAGATGGAAAAATTCCTCTCGGATCGCAAGGTGGACGCCGAGATCGTGGAACAGGTGGTGGCCAAGGCCAAGAAGGGCATCAACGCGAAAGAGCGTGCCGAGATTCTGGCATTGGTGACGCCTTTTCTCTCTGGTGCCGCCAATCCGGTGAATTTGGACAAGCCGGCCACGCCGCCAGGTGAGGGTGAAGAAGACAAGGCAAAAGAAGAAGCAAAACCAGTAGCGAAAGAAGAAGCCAAACCAGTAGCGAAAGAAGAAGCCAAACCAGTAGCGAAAGAAGAAGCCAAACCTGCAGTGAAGGAAGAAGCCAAACCTGCAGTGAAGGAAGAAGCCAAACCTGCAGTGAAGGAAGAAGCCAAACCTGCTGCGAAGGAAGAAGCCAAACCTGCCGTGAAAGAAGAAGCAAAAGCAGCAGTGAAAGAAGAAGCAAAGACTGAAGTTGCAACAGAAGAAGCCAAAACAGAAGAAGGTAAAGAAGAAGCAAAGACCGAAGTTGCAACAGAAGAAGCAAAAACAGAAGAAGGTAAAGAAGAAGCAAAGACTGAAGTTGCTACAGAGGAAGCAAAAACAGAAGAAGCAAAAGAGACAACAGAAAAGGTCGAGAAAGCCGCCCCTGTAGTCGTGGCCTCCACCGACCTGTCTCGCTTCAAGCGTCTGCTCAAGGGCAAACTGCCTGAAGGCCGAGAGATCGGTTACGGCCGTAGCGAGATGCAGTTGGACGTGCAGTACCGTACCTATTATATCGAGTCGACTGTCGCCATGACCGGTGACTACATCACGGATGCCTCCGTGCGGCCTGACTCGGAAACCGGTCGGCCGGAAGTCTCTTTGGACTTTGATCGCACCGGTGCGATTCTGTTCGAAAAACTCACCGGCGCCAACGTCAAGCGTCGTATGGCCATCGTCTTAGAGGGCGAAGTCAGCTCGGCGCCGGTCATTCAGACCCGCATCGGCGGCGGCCGGGCCCGCATCACCATGGGTGCAGGCGGCAATTACAATGAAGTCCTGGCCGATTCGCAGGATCTGGCCGTGGTGCTCAGGGCCGGTGCCATGCCCGCCCCGGTTCGCATCCTCGAAGAGCGTACCGTGGGTCCGACCATGGGCGAGGACGCTCGTCGTCAGGGTACTTACGCCTTGGGCATCGGCATGATCCTGGTTATTTTGTTTATGGTCATGTACTACCGTCTGAGCGGCTTGGTGGCAGATTTGGCCCTGCTGCTGAACGCCTTGTTCATTCTGGCGGTCATGGCGGCCTTCCAGGCCACCCTGACCTTGCCTGGCATCGCCGGCATCATCTTGGTCATTGGTATGGCCGTGGATGCCAACGTCATCATCAACGAACGCATACGAGAAGAGCTGCATTTGGGCAAGACGCCCCGTGCGGCCGTGGACGCGGGTTATTCGCGCGCTTTCTGGACTATTTTCGACGCCAACTTCACCACCTTGATTTCCGCGGTGGTGCTGTGGTCCTACGGCTCGGGCCCAATCCAGGGCTTCGCCGTGACTCTGTTCATCGGTATTTTGGCTAGTATGTTCACCGCCATTTTCGTCACCCGGCTGGTGATGGATTGGTTGACCATCAAGCGCAAGGTACAGCGCTTGAGCGTCTAACAACCGATCCAACTGGAGGTACACCATGGAATTTTTCAAACCGGGTTCTCTCAAAATTGACTTCGTGGGCAAACGCCGCGGCTTCGTCGTGACATCCGTCGTTTTGGTGCTGCTGGCCATCGGCATCTTTACTTGGCGGCAGGCCACCGACAGCATCAACTGGGGTATCGACTTCGCCGGCGGCACGGTCATCGATCTGGAATTTGACAGCGAAGTGGACATCGCCGCGGTGCGGAAAGCCGTGAACGGCCTGGGCTACGAAAAGAGCGTTATCCAGCGCACTTCCTTTGTGGGCAAGGAAGGCCAGGTCGAGTACATGATTCGCGTTGAGCGCATCGCCATCCTCTCGCCCGAGGACGCTACGATCTTAGAGGGAAAACTGAAAACGGCCTTTGGCGGCAATATGCAACGGATGATCTACGACGAGGATTCGGGCGATCAGGTTGAACTGCGTTTCGAAAAAAACATCACCGAGGCCGAGATCATCAGGGTCCTGAAAGAACAGGGCAAGGCCATGGGCAAAGAAGAACTGGGCGATGTCACCATTCGCAGGCAGGGAAAAGAGACCCAGCATCGTTACATGATTCTGATGACCGGCGTGGCCACCCAGGTGGAAAAGGCCTTGCAGAAGAAGTTCCCGAAGGCCAATCCCCACGTGCGCAAGGTCGAATTCGTCGGCCCCCAGGTGGGCAACAAGCTGCGCAACGACGGCATCTTGGCGATGATTTATGCCATCGCGGGCATCCTGGTTTACGTGGCCTTCCGATTCAATCTGCAGTTCGCTCCGGGTGCCGTCGTCGCATTGACCCACGACGCCATCCTCACCATCGGCATGTTCGCCTTGTTTGGTCTGGAGTTCAATCTGACCTTCGTGGCTGCAATCCTAACGGTTATCGGGTATTCAACAAACGATACCATTGTGATCTACGATCGGATCCGTGAGAATTTGGGGCGTTTCCGGTCGAAGCCCTTGACCGAGATTATCAATCAAAGCTTGAACGAGGTTCTGAACCGCACCGTTTTGACCTCTTTGACCACCGTCATGGCTCTTGCGGGTTTGTTGGTCATCGGCTTCGGCGAAATTCGAGATTTCGCCATCGCCATGACTTTTGGTGTGGTCATCGGCACCTACTCGTCCATTTACGTGGCCGGCTCTACCACCATTTGGTTGGATGGCCTGGCCAAGAAAATGCGCAACGCCTGATTCCGTCGGCGCAGGCTGCTGACCGAGCGGCCAGAGATGGATGGCCGTATTGAAAAGCTCTTGGGCACTTCGCTCCTTCGATGAAAACCAGGCAGAGACCCTTTCCAGGGATTTGGGCGTAAGTGAGCTTTTCGCACGCTTGCTGTCATTGCGAGGCGTATCCGATGCCTCATCGGCCCGTCAATTTCTGGAACCGGAGTTGAAAGACTTGCACGATCCTTTTTCCATGAAGGGCGTGGATCTCGCCGTGGAACGTATACTGGATGCATTAAAACGTGACGAGCGGATCTGGGTCTTCGGCGACTACGACGTGGACGGGATCACGTCAACCAGCGTGCTTTTGCTCTTTCTTCGTCGTTTGGGCTTGGATGTCAGTTTCTATATCCCTTCGCGCTTGGATGAGGGCTACGGCCTGAGCGTGGAAGGCGTGGACAAGATAGCCGATGCCGGCTGTCAGCTTCTCGTCACGGTTGATTGTGGCGTTTCCGATATCGAACCCGTGGCTCGGGCGGTCGAACGAGGCATGGAAGTTATCGTTATCGATCATCATCAGGTGGGCGACGAATTACCAAAGGCCGTTGCAATTTTGAATCCCCACCAGGAATTTTGCGCTTTTCCCACCCAGGATCTGGCCGCCGTGGGCGTTGTTTTTAATCTGATCTTGGCCTTGCGGTCCAGGCTGCGCGAGGGTGGCTACTTTGTCGATCGGGAAGAGCCGAATTTGCGCGAGTTCTTGGACCTGGTGGCACTGGGCACCATCGCCGACATCGTGCCTTTGGTCGGAGAAAATCGGGTCATCGTACGCCACGGACTGGAAGAGCTGACGGCCGGGCGTAGGCCCGGGGTGGCGGCCTTGAAAGAAGTCGCCGGTCTTTTTAATGCCGAGGTGACGGTGGGCCAAGTAGCATTCCGCATGGCCCCGCGTATCAATGCCGTGGGAAGACTGGGCATGGCCGAGCTGGGTGTGGAGTTGATGACCACCCGCAGCTATTCAGACGCGCTGCGCTTGGCCCGTAAGCTGGACCAGTCCAACAGCAAACGCCAGGATATCGAGCGTGACATCTTCACCGCGGCATTGAAACAAGCCGAGGTTGAACGGGAACGGGGTCAAAAGCAGGCCCTGGTTTTGGCAAGTCAAGATTGGCATGTGGGCGTTATCGGCATCGTGGCCAGTCGCCTGGTGGATCGCTTCAAGTGTCCAGTGGTGATGATAGCCATGGGCGAGGATTCGGGACGGGGTTCCGCGCGATCGGCCCAAGGCGTACACCTCTATGAGGCGCTGCACACCTGCCGTGAGCTCTTGGACTCATACGGTGGCCACCGCTCGGCGGCCGGTCTCTCCGTGAGTTCGGAAAACCTGGAAAAGTTTCGCAAGGCTTTCTTGAACGAGGTCGAAAGGCAAATTGAGAACGACGCGGCGACCTATCAGATGGAGGTCGATGCCGAGGTGCCTCCGTCCAGTTTGACCCAAGAAGACGTAGAAAAGTTGGCGGAGTTGTCACCCCATGGGCTTGGCAATCCCGAACCTGTTTTCTTGGCCCGGCATTTGATAGTGCGATCCTCTCGGCTGGTCGGAAGAGAAGAACCTTTGCATCTGAAGTTGACCCTGCTCGACGGGGACCGGCAATTCGGCGCCATCGGTTTCAGGATGGGCCACCGCAAGGGTGACGTGACCGAAGAGATCGATCTGCTTTACACGCCTGAGTTCAACACCTGGAACGGTACCACCAGCATCCAGCTCCGCATCAAAGACCTGCGCCCCAGTTACCGCGGGGATTTATAATCCTTCGCCTATTTAGATGCCTGTGGGGATTTGGAATGAACAATGGGGACGTAGGCACTTGGTCTCCGCCTTGCGGCTTGAGAGGGGGGAGAGAAAACCTGTTGACCAGGCCGTTCGATCCCGTGTAGAAATCAACCTGCTGCCTGGAGGGCTTAGCACGGGTCAAGTGAGAAATGGGCCCTCCGGGGTCAGGGGTGAATGATGAGCAATACCGCCAAACTTGAACGGCTAACCGTGGTCTTCCTGGGCTCATTCAATCCTGCTATTTTTCAGCCAGCATGGTTTGCCGGTCACGATCTTATTTCCAGTGATGAAAAAAAGGTGCCTAGCGGGGTGAAACTGGGAATTGTTCATCCAGAAGTCGTCGATTTTTCGACGGAGAACTTCCAAATTCAAGTCGTGCAAAAGCGGCTGTCAGTAGCCACCACCGATGTCTCTTTTTACGACTCTCTGAGAGATATGCTATCCGGCACATTCACGGTTCTCGGCCATACACCCATCGTGAAAATGGGGATAAATCGAGAGTTTCATTTCCAGATGCCGAATGAGGATGAATGGAATGCGGTCGGTGATCGATTGGCACCGAAAGATGATTGGAAGCGTGTATTGGATGATCCGGGAATGAAGAGCATGATCATTCAGGGTGAGCGTACCGATGGCCGTTTGGGCTTCGTACGGGTGCGTGTTGAAACCTCGAACCAGGTTCAACCCAATGGGATTTTTGTTGAGGTTAACGACCACTACGCGATAGCCGATCCGGAAAAAGTTCAGGGCGCTAGGGAATTAGTCGACATAATGCTTGATGTCTGGTCTGAATCTCTCAGAAAGGCTAGGCACATAGCGCAAACTGTAGTTTTTGGAACCGAGGAGATGTCGTGAGTGTGACTGTTGCCGAGGCTGTTACTGACGGTACATTCGAGGACCCTTGTCTTTTACCCATCGAGGGGATCGGGAAAAAGATCAAAAGTGGCGAGGCCTCTATTGGGACCTTCCTGCCGGAACAGGAATCAGAGAGTAATACCCTGAATGCCAGAGAAAACCCAAGGGTAGATATTCCTCTCATCTCCAATCTGTCCTCATTACAACCCCAAGGACGATTTGATGTTCTTCAAGAATATGAAGGAGTAGTGCTGACAGTAGATCAAGAATCATTTTGGGCTAGGCTTAATAACAAGACTTCTCCTGCCGCAGAGGATGAAGAGGGAGAGTTCCCATTTGAAGAGGTCTCCAGGGATGATCGGTGGTTGGTGAAACCTGGTTCCATTTTTTACTGGTATATCGGTTACTATGACTCCGCAAGTGGTCAACGGACTCGGCAATCCATTATTCGCTTCCGCCGCTTGCCGGCGTTTGCTTCCGACGATCTTCTTCGCGCCCGAAAGAAAGCGAAGAAACTCATGGAGACATTCAGAGAAATTGAAGAGGACGAAGCGCTTGGCGGAGAATGACGCCACGATGCCGGCTGGAGACGAGCTTGAAATCTCTCTGTTTGGACCTGGATACGGCGAGTCGATATTGGTGCATACGGGGGAGGGGGACTGGCTGGTTATCGACTCTTGCATGGCTTCCGATAGAAAAACTCCAGTAGCGCTCTCCTACCTTGAAAGCATGGGTGTCGATTCTTCGACTGCGGTCAAATTAGTTGTCGCCACTCATTGGCATGATGATCATATCCGTGGACTTGCAGCCTTGTATAGAGCTTGTACTTCGGCAAAGTTCGTCTGTTCTCAGGCATTGAAAAACGAGGATTTTCTTACCCTCGCTTCTTCAGTGGACGGCCGTACAATGATGGAGAGTTCGGGAGTTGACGAGTTCAACTCGGTGCTGGCTGAGTTGGACAGGCGTGGAGACGTCCCGAGGTGGGCCTTGGCTGATCGCCCCTTGTGGTGCCGTGATGGCGACATCCCCTGTCAGGCATTTGCTTTGTCCCCATCGGACAAAGAAGTGACCAAAGCTTTTCAGAGTGTCGCTCAACTTTTGGATAGTGCTGGATCCCCCAAAAGACGTATCCCAGCGCCGGAACGCAACCACGGTGCAGTTGCCATTTTTCTGAAATTGGGAAGCACGTCGGTATTATTCGGGGCAGATCTTGAGATGACTAACGCTCAAGATACAGGTTGGGCTGCTGTTTTGGCATCCTCCAACAGACCAAGAGAAAAAGCGAAGATTTACAAGGTTGCCCATCATGGATCGGCCTCTGCTGATTGCCCAAGGATTTGGACCGATTTGCTCCATGAGCAACCGGTTGCCATACTGACGCCGTTCTCTCGAGGGAAGGTACGTCTCCCAAGTGAGAAGGACATCAAGAGGATGAAGGATCGAACCCGTTACATTTATGCCACAGCACGTGCCGGATCAAAGCGTGCAGACCGTGGTTCCGGATCCGTGGCAAGAACAAAGCGGGAAGTACTTAGAAACTCTCACAAACTTGTTCCAGCACTTGGGCAAGTACGAGTCAGGATGAACATTCACGATCCTCGTGGGCGGGTCGATCTATTGGGTAGTGCCGTTTCTCTTGGGGGGCTTCACATGGGGATGTAGCATAGGGCAAAGTCAAGCCAGAAGAAGGGGCCGTGTTTTACCTATTTGGATGCCTGTGGGGATTTGGGGCGGAACATCTTGTCGTTTTCCAGAATGAATTTCTCCATCACAGCGTAAACTTTTTGCTTGAGCTTTTCGACATGGGAACTGTCCATGCCCTGGGTGGGAATGGGCTCGAGGAAGTTCATCGAGACCTTGCCTGGATACATCTTGAGGCTGTCGACCGGTTGTAAGGCTCGAACATCCAGGAGCACGATGGGCATGACCGGCACCTGGCAGTCGATGGCCAAGCGAAAGCTGCCGTCGTAGAAGGATTTGAGCGGTTTGTCGGTCCGGTTGCGGGTGCCTTCAGGGAACAGCAAGATCGACGTCTTTCCTTTGATGGCCTTGACCATTTCATCAAAACTTTTCTTGCGACTTTCTTTGCTCGAGCGATTCACCGGGACCGAGGCCATGGCAAAAAGCCAGCCCAGGCCAGGGATTTTGAAGAGTTCTCGCTTGGCCAGTGGTTTGAAGGGATGCTGAATGCAGGAACCGGCGATGGCCGTGTCGAAGAGGTTGCAGTGGTTGACCACGAAGACGTAAGTTTCGTCGCGGATGATCTTTTCGGCACCCCGTACCTTGATGCGTATGAACGAAAGGAGCGCAACCGTAAAAATCCACAAACGATGGAAGCGATAGACCAAGCGCAGGCGGGTGTTGGTGGGAAAAAAGAAAATCAGAAGGTAATAAACCAAGGCCAGGGGGATAAACGCAATGAACAGCAACAAAACATAGGCGCTGTAAACTACTGTGGCGATCTTCTTGATTCCATTGATCAATGGATTCCATGCTTTCTGGTGGTGAGTTGACTCGCAGAATACTTCAAAGCGCGGGTCGGGTCCAGAGTCAAATCCCCGTAGTCCTTGGGATTCATCCATAGATGTCAGGGATACATTATTTCGGGAGTAGCTATTAAGGCAATCCTTGTCTTCTATTTAATGTATTGAAATCAGGACAGAAAAAAATAATGGCCCATTGGGGTGATTTTGGCACGGAGTTTGCTGGTTACCTGGCTGCGAAGAGAGCTTTTGACAATAGTGTCAATCGCTATGGGAGGGTAGAGAGATGAAGATGAACAAAATGGCAGCCGGGTTTTTGCTAAGCAGTGTTGCTTTGATGGGGCTTGTTGCTTGTGGCGAGGCTTCCGTTGATTCGGGAGATGAGATTTCAATCACCAAGGACGAGGCGGCCAAATACGCGAAGGCGGACGGATTTTTCGTTTGCCCTGATGAGTGGATGGGGGATGGTTTTTGCGACTGGTACTGTATCCAACTCGATCCCGACTGTGCACCGCCGCGGCCCACGGATCACCGCCCATTTTGCGACATGGCCGGAATCGAGGGTGCCGGTTGGTATTGGGGCGACAGCGGTGACCTGATTCTGCTCGATGGCTGCGAAGGCATGGAAGAGCCGCGCTGCGACAACATCTCGAGTCGTTCCGAGGGTTGGTTTTCCGACGGTGGTCTTATCGTTTGGGACCATGAATGCCACCAGACCGAGCGAATCTCCTTGTGGGGGGAGCCCTGCGGCGGTTCGATCGGCTACTTCTGCTACGAGAATCGGGATCTCTGGTGCCAGGGTCTTCCTGATCCGGATGCTGGCATCAGGGGCGGCAGCGGCATCTGCAGGGACTTTGGGTATTGCGAAGAGGCCGCGGATTGCGGCGAGACTGGCAATGTTTGGATTCATCCCATGTGCACCGGATACGCAAGTTGTGGTGCGAATCGTTGTGTCTGGCATTGTGACGGCAGCCCCGCGGGCCCCTGGTCCTGGACAACTGTTTTGCTCGCCGACTTTGAGAGCGAGCATCCCTATACGGAAAACATGGAGCAGCAGTGGACCGTTCGCAAACAGGGTGCTGCGAAGATCAAAATTCGCTTCATGCGCATCGAGACCGAAGAGGAATACGACTGGATCACGGTGACAAGCGACGCCGAAGAGTCCGCCTTGTACTTAGACGGTGTCTTGGATGATACCTGGACCCCCGAGCTTGAGGCCGACAACCTCACCATCACCTTGACCACCGACTACAGCATCAACGCCTGGGGCTTCCGTGCGGATCTGGTCAGCTACTACGAGCAGCTTCCCTTCGGCATGTGCAACCGCAACGAAGACTGCGGTACGGGTCGAGACTGCATCCCGAACTTCTGCGAAAACCACTACGCGCCCTGTTACGGCGAGTGCCGCCACGACGATCACTGCGACGACGGCACCGAGCTGATGTGTGATGTCGTTCCTCCCCAATGCCCCAATCGGACCATCTTGGCCTACCGAAATCACTGCTACGTCTGTGTCCATCCCGAGGGTTGTATTCCCATAGACGGAGACGAAGACGGAGAAACCTACACCTGCATCCAGAAAGTCGACATCCCCGATGCGGATCCCGTAGGCATCGAAAGCGATCTTCTGGTTGAAGGCTTGCCCGTCGATTGCATGCTCGACGCCACCTTGGATCTGGCCATCGGCCACAGCTACGCCGGTGATCTCCTGGTCGGGCTGACCAATCCCGCGGGCATGAGGACCATCCTCTGGAATCGCGAGGGCGGAGGCCAGCAAAACGTCTCATTAAGCGGATTCGAACTCACCGCCGAACAAAGCCTAAGCCTTGCAGAGGCCCAAGGCACCTGGACCTTAGACGTCAGCGATCACGCAAGCCTCGACACGGGCACGCTGGAGACCTGGTCTCTGCACTTTAGCTGCCATTGATCGAGTTGAAATATGGGGGCCTTATGAAAGTCAGTAAATTTTGGCTCTTTTTTTGGATTATGCTGGGCCTGGGAATCGGGGTGGGGATCAGCTGGTTTGGATATTGGGCCGTGGGTTACTTCGAGGGCATCAAGGGCCCATCCAGGGTCGGGGAACGCATGGAGGCCCTGAACTGTGTGGCCAGGGAATACCAAGCGACCCAAAAAACCGATTTGGTTCCGGCTTGCGGTCCGACGCCGGGTGCCGAGTTGGGTTACGGCCTTGAAGCGTCATGGCCTAAGGATGCTTGCTTCGCCCAGATGCAATTTGAGCCGCAGCGCTCTTTTGGCGTGGCCATGCAAATATTGCCTTTGCCTGGCGAGGATTTTTTGATCATCGGCATCGGGAGTGGGAATGAGGTTTTTTTGATGCGTCGAGAAGGCTTCTTTTATAGATGGCTAGGCACCGACTTGCGGGTTTACGACCTCAGAGAAAGTCTGGTGGGTCGCTGTCGTATTCTCTGAGGCATGAAATGGAAAAGCCAAACGAAAAAGGAAAGGGCGGAGTGGGACGTGGTTGGGTTGTATTCTGTGCCTTTGCAAGCATCACGATTGGTCTAGGCGGCAGCCTGGGCATGATCGCCTTCGTTGACTTCATGAAGCATGCCAAGGCCCCAAGGGCAGTCGAGGAGATGATGATTCTTGGCTGCAAGGCCGACAAATACATGACAGCCAACCCCGACGAGAGCATGTTTCCTTGCGGGCCTATACCGGGCAGAGAGGCCGACTACGGCCGAGGCCAGGACTGGCCCAAGGATTCTTGCTTTTCCCGCTTGGGCTACACACCTGCCCAGGGCCCGGGCATCGCCATGCAGATCCTGCCCTTACCGGAAAGGGATTACCTGATTATCGGTCTGCAGCCGATCAAAGGCGGCCCTCTGGTATTTGTCATGCGTCAAAATGGGATTATTTACGGACTGTCCGGTTCCAATTCAATGGTTTACGGTGAAGCAAAGTCATGCCCAGACTTTTTGGCTTCTGGTGATGCGACTTGATACTCGTGGATGCTTTCTGTTAGAAAATTCAGATGGTCAAGGAAGTCGGGCACGCTGGAGACCTGATCTTTGCACTTTAGCTGCCATTGAGCGATCCACGCAGTAGCGATTTCTGACTGGGGCAGCCTGACAAACGCTGCGCGCAGGAGTCATGGGGCTTGGCAGGTCCCCTCGTTTTCCTCGCAGACCCCGCCCTCACCATAGACGATCTCAATGTAAACATTGTCGAACCCGCCCTGGATTCCGCCCGCGTTCTTGAACACCGGCCACATGATGTCGGCGTTGAAGTACTTGTGATCGGGCGCGTTGACGCCCAGAGCGCTTGTGTCCGGGATCGATTCGATGATGATCGGCGGCTCGACGGGATCACAAGCCCCATCAAGCTCCCAGAGCGATACATCAATGCGGGCCGAGGTGTCTGTGAGCTTGGTGAAGGTGGCGCGCAGCCGATACCAAGAATCGCGGCTGATCAGCGAGTCGATGTCCGCGATGGGCACGCGCAGGTTGTTGACTTCGGGGCCGTCCCAGTATGCCTCGGTCAAAAGGCCTCGCACGTTGTCAAGCTGGACCCCGAACATCAACGACGAATCCGTGGTGTCACAGGCCAGGGTCCAGCCCAGTCGGTCGTCATGGAACTCGGATTGGTTGCTCGATTGGAAATCCGCGCCTACCACCAGCCGTGTGAAGTCTTCCGCCTGCCATCTAAATGGGTGGATCAGCCAAGTGTAGCCCAATGTCGCCGGTGCCAGCCCAATGCTGGCGTCGCAGCTCGCGGAACTTCTGAGGGTTGGTCCCGTGCTCGCTCCGAACCAGTCGACTTGGTCGCCAATCACCTCGCCCTCTGTAAAGCTGTCGAAGTTCTCCCGCGCAACGCTCGCCCCGCAGGGATCGCCCAGATGAAGGTCGCAGATGCCGGTGGCACCACAAACATCCGGTCCATCGCAGTACAGACCGTTGTCGCATCGCGTGCCCAAAGCCTCGAAGGCGGCGCTCTGGTCGCAGACTCCGGTGCTGTCACAACGCGCGGCCAGACAGTCGTCAAGGGTCTGATCAATGCACGCGCCACCCTCCTCGATGCGGTACTCAATACAGGTTCCGCTGTCCCCACACAGCTCAAGCCTGCAGCTATCGATGGTGACGCAAACCAGCTGGGGGTCTGGCCCGCCGTTCGGTATCCAGGTGCAGGCGGAGGGGTCGCAACAGTGGTCGCCCTGGGGAACTCCCGGGTCGCAGTCCTCGCCGTTGGAGACCAAACCATCACCGCAGCCGAGACAGATGTCGTCATCCTCTTGGCAGTCGCCCACCTGAGGGCAGGGATTGCCCGCGCTGATACAGGTGCCGCCCTGGCAGCGCTCTTCTCCTGTACAGTAAAGGCCATCGTCGCTGCAGGAGATCCCATCGGTGGCGTTGGTTTGAATGCAGCCGCCCGCGCCGTCACAGGCATCGACCTTGCACTCGGGCGCGCCTGCGCAGACAGCTTGTGGGTCCTCGGTGTCAAGCGCGACCCAACGACAGGTGACCGGGTTGCAACAGTGATCACCCTGGGGCGGTTCTGGATCGCAGTCCTCGCCCCTATTGACTTCGCCGTCGCCGCAGTTGATGCAGGTGAGATCCTCGCAGTCAACGGGGGGCTCCTCATAGCCGACTCGAGAGCAGGAAAAACAGAGGACAACGAAAAAAAACATCACAAGAGAATCGTGAAGCAGTATGAACGATACTTTCATTGCCGCCTCGGTTCAATAATACACAAAATTGAAACCGATTTTAGCATAGTTCAGTCCTAAAAGTCTGAACTTCCGCTGTCATTGAGCACCTGTGCAGCTGGGGGATCTGGCCTTTCATGCTGCTTTCTGGTAGAAAATTTTCATGGTCAAAGAAGTCGTACACGACGGCGCGAACAAGCAGGAACAAGGGCTGCTTAAGCCGGATACGCTGGTTGAGCACTTTCGGATCATGCGGCCTTTGGGCCGTGGTGGGATGGCTGAGGTTTACCTGGCTCGGGATACCAAGCTGGGGCGTAAGGTGGCCTTGAAGATGATTCGGGTCGAGGCCCTGGGCTCGGCTGATGCGCTTGAGCGGTTTTTGTTTGAGGCCCGGGCCACGGCTCGTTTTGACCATCCCAACATCGTTACAGTCTATGCCGTGGGCGAATACAAGGGGCAGCCTTATGTGGCCTTGCAGTATTTGGAAGGCCATAGTCTGCGCGAGCGCATGGGCAAGACGCCCATGGGCGTGCGCGAGGCCGTGCGAATTTGTTTGGCGGTGGCCGAAGCCCTTAAAGAAGCCCACGCCAACCATATCTTGCATCGGGACTTGAAGCCGGAAAACGTCATGCTGGGCGCTGACGGTCGGGTGCGGGTGGTGGATTTTGGTCTTGCCGGCAGAGTGGACTCACAACCTGCATTGAATTCGCGGGGAGAGCAGAAGACGGAGCCGCCGGAAGAGCCGAAGGCGCGGCCTGATGTCTTGGGCACGCCGGCCTACATGGCACCGGAGCAATGGCAGGAAGAAGAGACCAGCGGGGCCACGGACGTTTGGGCCCTGGGCGTCATGCTTTATGAACTCATTGCCGGACACAGACCCTACGAGGCGCCGACCCCGGTCAAGTTGGCCTTGAAGGTTTGCGGTACCGATCGCGTGCCGGGTATCGACAGCGATCGCAACCTGCCTTTGGGCTTGCCCAAACTTCTGGGCCGATGTTTGGAAAAAAATCCAGCCGATCGACCGGTGGCCGCCGAGTTGGTGGATTTGCTTTGGGCTGTGCTGCATCCGGAAGAGGCCGCGGCCACTGAGGCCGAGAGCCCTTTCCGCGGGCTTTTGCCCTTCGCCGAAAATCACAGCCACTTGTTTTTCGGCCGCGAGACCGAGGTGGCAAGTTTCATCGAGCGCATGCGCGTTCAGTGCTTGCTTCCTGTGGTCGGGCCTTCCGGGGCGGGTAAAAGTTCCTTTGTGCAGGCAGGCGTGATCCCGCGCCTTCGTGAACGGGGCCCTGCCGTGGTGCTTTCTTTTAGACCTGGCTCCAAACCCTTTGAGGCTTTGGCCTCGCGCATTGTCTCTGCCCGCAGGGCGGCCACGCCGGATGCCAGCCAGCCCAACCAATCGGCGGGCATGAGCGAGGAAGATCAACTCGCGCGCCAGGTGAGGGCTTCGCCTCAGCTTCTGAACCTGGTTTTGCATCGCCTGGCCCGGCAACGCAAAGCCCAAGTGGTTTTGTTCGTCGATCAGCTCGAGGAACTTTGGGCCCTGGTACCCGACGAGGAGGAACGGCGGGCTTTCTTGCTGGCGGTCAGCACGGCGGCCGACGATCCGGCCGAGCCGGTGAGGGTGATTTTTACCTTGCGCGAAGAATTTTTGTCGCGTTTGAGCGAAGCAGTGGGGGTTTCCGGGCTCATCGGGCGTTTCGTGGTTCTGGGGCGGATGAACGAAAACGAGCTGGGTGAGGTACTCTGTCGTCCGCTGCAGTCCGTGGGATACAGCTATGACGATGTGGGTCTGGTCGGGCGGATGATCCAGGAAGTCAAAGGCGAACCGGCCTGCCTGCCGCTTTTGCAGTTTGCGGGGCAGTCGCTGTGGGAGGGCCGGGACCGGCTGGATCGCAAACTCCTGCAATCTGTATATGAGGACATGGGCGGGGTGGGAGGCGCGCTGGCGCGGCACGCCGACGGTTTGTTGAGCGGGCTGGGGCGAGAGGAAAACGATTTGGCTCGCGCTCTGTTGCTGCGCCTGGTCACGGCCGAGGGCATGCGCCGGGTCATGGGCCGCGAGGCCTTGATGGAGGGTTTGGACAAGGGCGCCGAGGCGGTGCTGCGCAGGCTCATCGAAGGCCGCCTGGTCACGGTCAGGCGCTCGGAGCACGACGAGGGCTCCGAGCTGGAGTTGGTGCACGAGTCCTTGGTGGCGGCCTGGGGGCGGCTCAGGCGGTGGCTGGACGAGAGTCGTGACGAACGGGCTTTCTTGGATGAAGTAGGCCAGGCGGCCGAACTTTGGGATAAGCGAGGCCGCCGGGTCGACGAGGTCTGGCAGGGCGAGGCGCTCCGGGATGCGGAGCGGGCGGCGGCCAACTGCACGCAAGAGATTTCCGAGCGCATCAAGGAGTTTTTGGATACGGGGCTGCGCCGGGAGAGGCGCCGAACCCGAGCCCGGCGGACGCTGTATGCAACCCTGGTGCTGGTGCTGGCTGTTTTCTCCGCCATGCTTTGGTTCAGGGAGCGGGAAACAGCCAAGGAGCGGGATCGCAACGACAACCTGCGACGGGTGGCTGAGTTTCGCCTGGAGCGAGAAAAGCAGGCAGAGAAAAAGACAGGCGAGGCGCTGGCCCAATCCAGACAAAACTTGGCCGGCTTGCTGGCCGAGAAGGCCATGGCCACCGAGTCGGCTCACGAGGGTTTGCTCTATGCCGCGGCAGCACTGCAGCAGGCCGAGCATCCCAATGCCCGCGGGGTGTTGAGTTGGTTGGCCCAGCGCCCTCGGCCCCGCCTGCTTTGGCAGAGTCTGCCGGGTCGGCGTGCCATGCAGCTGGATTTTTCGCCTGACGGCCGTCTGCTGGCTGTGGGCGGAGGCCTGTACAAAAACGACGGTGCGGCCATCTTCGATCTCGCAAGCGGCAAGGAAGCGGCACGGCTGGGGAAAGATCGCATCATCATGAGTGTGCGATTCTCCCCGGACGGAGAATTTCTCGCTACCGGAGACAGCTCAGGAAACATTGAGGTTTGGCGGAGCGGAAGCTGGAATAGGCTCTGGGCCAGGAAAGAGGCCGTGGGCATGGCTGTATCCTGGTCGCCTGACGGCAAGAGACTGCTCTGCGGCGGCAGTGGTCCTGAGGTGGTGGTATTCGATGCGCGAGCAGGCCAGGAGATGAATCGCATTGAGACCTCTTGCAAGGCGGCCTATTTTGTCCGCTCCTTGCCGGATGATCGTGTGCTTTTCGCCTGCCCCAAGGACAAGAAACATGGGTCCCTCCGTATTTGGGATCCGGCAAGAAAAAAGAAAATCCAGGTCCTTCGTGAAGGCAGTTGGCCCTTGATCATGGGACTCTCCGGTGACGGCAGCCGACTTGTTTTGGCTTCGATCGAAGATCTTGAGATGCTGGATCTCGGCACGGGCAAGAGTCTTTGGGAGAAAAAGGGGCTCGAGGGTCGCATAAGACAAATTCGATTCTCAGCCGACGGACGCCGCTTTTTTTCCGCCGGCTATGATGCTTCGATCCGGGTCTGGGATGCGGATTCGGGCAAGCGCTTGGCCCATTTTGAAGGGCATGAGGATGTGGTGCTGTCATTGGCGGTTTCTCGAGATGGAGACCGCTTGGCATCCAGCGGTGCCGATGGCAGTCTGCGCATCTGGGATGTCAAAAGCGGCAAACTTGAAGCCATGGCCTGGGGGCACCACTACCTGATCACGGCCCTGGATTTTTCTTCGGACGGCAATCGACTTTTTTCGGCGGGACTTTTGCTGAGTTTGGCCGTCTGGCAGGCCGATACCGGAGAGACCGTCAAACGTTTTGTTCATCCTGGATTTATGAAAGATGGCTATGTGGACAATCTCTTCGCCGGGTTTTGGTCCCCTGACGGAAAAACCATCGTTACCGGCACTTGGCTTAATGAGGTAACACTTTGGGATGCGGACAAGCTTGAGGTGCGCAAGACGCTTTCGGAGCACGAGGACATGGTCACGGCTTTGGCCATGAGCGCCGATGGCAAAACTTTGTTTTCAGGCAGCAGGGACCGCAGCATCCGGGTTTGGGACATGCCCGAGGGTCGGTCACGCGCTGTTCTTCAGGGCCACAAAGGTGAGGTGCGTGCCTTGGCCGTCAGTCCGGACGGAAAAACCCTGGCCTCCACGGCCGTGTCGGATGGGATCTGGCTTTGGGATGTGAAGCGGCAAGAACGAGCCGGGAAGATTTCGCTTCCCACGTTGGATCTTAAGTGTCTGGCGTTTTCTTCCGATGGTCGCTTTTTACTGGCTGGGGATGTGGCCAAATTCAACATGGTGGAGTTGGCAAGCGGGAAGAGTCGCCCAGGTCCCTGGAACGACATGAAAAAGGTAGCCTGGGCCGCCACGAGCAAGTCGGGTCGCCTCTTGTTTGCTGTTTCGGAGGCCGACACACGCATTTGGGACATTTCCAGTGCTTCGCTGCTGGCGGTTTTGCCTGGCGGCTTCCGTGCGGCGATTCCCCCTGACGGTCGGATGCTGGTGGTGGGGGGACGAGAAGGCGTGATCCAGGCCTGGGATCTGAGGCCGCTCGAAAACTCGGCGGAACTGCGTGGGCACGAGCAGAAAATCGTCTCTTTGCGTTTCAGCCAGGACGGCAAAAGCTTGTGGTCTGTATCGCGGGACAAGTCGGTGAGGCGGTGGCTGCTGAAGACCGGTGCCGAGGTGGAGCGCAAGCATTTCCCCAAGGTTGCTTTTTTGTCCCAGGTTTCGGCTGACGGAAAAAATCTATTGCTTGAACCCTCGCTGAGTAATCTGGCTGTCTTGGACCTGGAAAGCGGCGCTGAGATTTCGCGATACGAGCACTACAAGCAGAATATCTTGATGTCCGTCTTTTCCCATGATGGAAGCATGGTGGCCGCGGTCAACCAGCACGAAGGCGCCAGGTTGTTCTTGACGGCCACGGGAAAAGAAATTCCTTTTGAGAAGGAAGCCCGGGCCCTGGTGCCGCTCTCGGTGGCCTTTTCCGAAGACGATAAGATTTTGGCCGTGACAGGACCCGAGCGACAGAGTGGACCCATTCGACTCATCGACACGAAGACTGGAAAACTCCTCCGCACCCTTCAAACGGGCATGGTGCCATGGCAGGGGGTGACTTTTTCGCCGGACGGCAAGACCATCGCCGTGGCCGGGCACGAAAAAGTGCTGATGTTGGACGTGGAGCAGGGCAAGGCCAAGAGGGGGCTGGATGAACCCCATCGGGGTATGCACAAGCTGGTCTATTCCCCTGATGGGCGTCTTTTGGCTGCCTCTGCCCAGGACGCAACGCATCTCTGGGAGGCTGAAAGCGGTCGACTTTTGGCGTCTTTGGACTGGGCGGGGGCCAAGGCTTTTTCCCCGGACAGTCGACTGCTGGCCGTGGCCACCGACCAAAATAGCATTCGCCTGGTGGACCTGAGCGCCATGGACCTGAGCGCCGATCATGTCATGGACGAGGTGCGGTCTGAAGCGGGCCTGATGCTGGACGGCCTGGAGGTCATCGCCGATCCGGAGCGAAAGAAACTCCGATTGCTACCCGTCACCAACGCCGAGTGACAAAGATGGGCCGAGGCCTCAAGCCTTGGGGTCTTGTTCGTAACTCAATCGTTTGATGCCGTGGATGCGCATTTTGTGGGCCAGGGTGCGCAAGGGAAGGCCCAGGGTTTTGGCTGCGTTCTTGCGATCCCAGTCAGCGGCCTTGAGCGCTTCCAAAATCAGCTGTCCCTCATGGCGGGTCAACTCGGCCTTCAGGTTGATTTCTTCTGAATGAGATGGGGAGCGGGGCGGGGATGCGGGCTCTGATTCCAGCTGCTGAATGGCTTCGGGTAGATCGTCGACGGTGATCTGCTTGTCTCCCGTCAGGACCACGGCCCGCTCGATGGCGTTTTTCAGCTCACGCACATTGCCCGGCCATTCGTGTTTTTTCAATAGATCCAAAGCCTCTTCTTCGATGCCGCAGATTGTGCATTCTTCGGCCTGCCGAGCCTGTTCGATGAAATGCTCCACGAAGGCCTGGATCTCCTCGGTGCGTTCGCGCAAGGGCGGAATTTCCAGGGTCATGGCGTTCAAGCGATAGAGCAGGTCTTCGCGAAATTCTCCTGTTTTCACCATTTGCCCAAGGTCCTGATGGGTGGCGGCCAGCACGCGCACGGCCACTTCGATCTCATCATTCGAACCCACCCGACAAATGACTTTGTTTTCCAAAACTCGAAGCAGGGCGGCTTGGGCCTGGGCGGGCAGTTCACCGATTTCGTCCAGAAACACAGTGCCGCCCGAGGCGGCCTCGAAGACACCAACCTGCCGATGTTCAGCCCCGGTGAAGGCACCTTTTTCGTGGCCGAAAAGGGTGGACTCAATGAGTTGGGGCGGAATGGCACCGCAATTGACGATTCGCAAGGGGCCGGTTGAGTGAATGGCTCGGGCCACGACTTCTTTGCCTGTGCCCGTCTCGCCGAATATCAGCACGGGTATTTTGGATTTGGCAAGCTTCGCCACCCTGTCGAAGAGCTTGAGCATGGCAGGGTTTTGAATGATCGGGCGGGTGCCGGAAGAAGCGGCAGGCGTTTCACCTGCCGGTTTGGCGCTGCGAATGGTTTGGGCCGCGTCGGCTTGTTGTAGCGCCTCACGGGCCAGATCCATCAGTTCGCCCGCGGAGGAAGCATGGGCGGGAAGAACGGCCAGCCCGCAACGCAGGGATTGGTCTGCTTTCGAGGACTTTTCGACAAAGCTTAGCGCTTGCGCCTGGTCGCATTCGGGCAGCAGGATCTCGACGGTGTTGGAAGCGTAAAGACCCGCCAGGTCGAAAGGGCGGAGGTTTTTGGCCATGCTTGTGAACCAGCCGCCTAGGTGGCCAGGCTGGCGCAACAGGATCAGTGCCAGGCTGCGGCCAAAGGTTCGGGCTCGGGCGGCCTCGGCCTCCAGGCGGCGAACGAAGTGCTCGTGATTCTCAAGGCCGGGGTTCGAGCTGGAAGCATCGCCCAGGATGTGCAGGTGGGCGGAAACGGTGCCCAGGGTGAGCTCGGCGTCTGGTTGCAAGGGGGCGCGTTCGATTGGATCCCCATCGATGCAACTGCCGTTGGTGGAATCCAGGTCTTCGACCCAGACCTGCCCTTGCTTGAGCTCCAGGCGGGCGTGTTGCCGCGAGAGGCTGCCATCTCGCAGGATGATGTCGGCCGGCGCGCCGCGTCCGATGACCAGGCTTTCGCCTTCGGCAAGCGACACGGCCCGGATTTCACTACGGGCATAAAGGATCAAAGACACCCGCGCAGAGTCCGGCTTCTTGGCCTTCAGCGCCCGGATTTCATCCATTTCCGCGTCGCTCAGGCGTCCTGTCTTAAGCATTCTATCGTCGGCCATGGACAAAAACATATCACCCGTTCGCTGACATGGCGCTAGTTTTTGCACCCTAAGGCAAAAACCGGACCTTGAGTGGGGACGGAGTAAGTTTCTGGATCTCGTAAGTAGTTGTAACTCCTGCATTGTGTTGGAGAGAGTCTTATGGCATGGGCTTTGCGATGACTAAGACCAAGCGAGCCAAAGGAGGCTGAAATGAAAAAGCTAAGCGTAAAAGTCCTAACGATCGCCTTGGGTATTTCTTTCCTCTTCGTGATGCTGGTGGCCTGGCAAGGTCACAAAAGGCCCGTCGTCCAATCCCAGCCCCTATCCTGTTTTGAACTTGGCGAAATGCTGATCTGCATGGATGGCCAAATCCATGAGCAAATGAATTGCGAGCGCCTGGACGAAAACACCATCTTCTGCAGCCCGGGCAATGGCCACGCGGTCTAAAGGCTAGTCGCCGAATCGCCAGGCCAGGCCGATGGAGGAGCGCCACTGCTTCCAGTAGAAGGGCAGGGAATCCACGCTGAAGATCGGCATGGCGAGATAGACCGGATCGATGAGCAGACGCAGGTTGTTGGTGAGACGGTATTCGAAGGTGCAGGTATGCAGGCCTAAAAAAAGTCCCACCGAGCCGAAAGAAAAATCATAGCTGTTGAACAACAGCATGGACAATCCAATGCGACCCTCGATGCTGATCGAGAGCTTGTCGTTTACTTGAATATGCCAAGACACGCCTGGGGCCAAGTTCATGGCTCCGGCTTTGATTTCAAATCCGCGCTCGAAAGACATGAAGGGATTGAAATCAAGGTACAAGCCGAGGCCCCAGCTCTCCCATCGGTACAAGGTGCCGGCCTCAAAGGACAGAGCCGGTCGATCGACGCTCGCCCCGAAACGGAATTGCAGATGGGCCCCCGTGTCCGGGCGCAGGCTTGGGCAGAGCTCGGGGTTGTCTGCCGCCAGGGCAGGGGACGCTCCAAGGCCAAGAGACAGCAAGAGAAGGAGCAGTGGGAAGCTGCGTTTGCGTTTGAGGAACCAATAAACCAGCGGTAGCAGCAAAAAAATAGAAACCCAGGTCAGGTCTCTTGGGGCCTTCGAAGCTTCGCAGCCACAGGAACTTGCCGCGGAACAACGAAAGTCGTCGCCCTCGATCTCATCGAGTAGCGGGTGATCGCAGTAGTTGTTCTCCAGGTTGCAGCCGGCCTGAAAACTCATCCATTTCTCGAAGAAGGCATTCAGTCGCATGCTGCGTTCATGGGCGTCAGGTGCCGCGAGCACGGCGTCGAGGAAGTCGACCGAAGCCTGCCGGGCGTCTGCCAGCAAAGGGCTGAAGTGCTCACTTTTGCAATTGCAGTCGTCCATCAAGGCCTGGTGGGCAAAACCGTCCGGTCCGGCTTCGTGGGTTTGCTCCAGTACCTCGATCCAGTTGAAGACCTCGATGATGTTTTTGGTCTCCGTGCTCCTCAGGGTGTGAGAGAAGCTGTCTTGAACCGTGTGCAAGGCACGGCCCAGATTGAAGTACAGCCGGGAAAGAGAAACGGGGGCCGGTCCCCGGAAACGAAGAAAGACCTCTACTTCTTCGAGAAGCCAGGGATCCGGATTGTCTGAGTCGCCGCAGGCCAGTTCCACCATTTGAGTTATGAAATCACGACAGTCCACCAAGGCCGCGCGTGCCCCGTCCTCGCCGTCTTGAAAGGCTTGACGCAGGCAGTGTTCGTTTTGGAATTCGGGCTGATTGTGTACCGGCACCAGGGTGTCGAGTTCCAAGACCGAAGCACCGTGAAGATCGTTGTAGCGTGCCCCGATGATAAGCGACAGGGTCAGTCTATCGATGCCATAGGGTAGGGCATCGAATTGAAGCTTGTCGGCCAGAAATTCATCATCCGGCTCGACCTGGGCGGGGAAGCCTGGTTTGGATTCCATCTGCTCCAGCGCCTGGAAGCTCATGCGTTCGTGACAGTCTGCGTGGATGGGTGACGAAACCTGAAAAGCAACGCAGGGAGGAGAGAACACCGTAAACCCCGCTATGATGATGCAGGCAAGTAGACAAGATCTATACATTGTGTTTTCTTGTCCCGGCATGAAGCCCTTTTCCCCAATGAGCATTTCAGCGATTTTTTTGACCATTCTCTGGCTTCTATTGCCAGGGACGGTCAAGGGCAAGGAAGCAGTAGAACCCGCTGAGCAAGATAGCGAAAAAGAACGGGTCGCGCTTCTCGACAATTTCAGCCTGCCTTTCTTGATCACCGATGGCGCTTTGGTTCTGTACAGTAGCACAGAGTATATCTGGGAATACAACCAAGGGATTTTCGACGAGCCGCTCATCGAACCAATGGGGACGGGCAGTTTGGACCGTTGGTTCAGTGACCTGGCTTATGATCCGAACGCAGGCCTCCTTCACCATGGCGTGCCGGAAGCCCTTCCCTATGTCATGGCTTTTGGCGCTGGGGGCTACTTTGCCCTGGAGGCCGTCAGCACTTGGATTCAAAGAGAGTCTCTGATCGAGGGAAATATCAACGGCGATCATAAGCTTTTGGCCTTCATCGAGGCCTACATATGGACCCAGTCCTTGGCCATCACCTGTCAGCGAGTCATCGGAAGGCGTCGTCCCCATGTGGACAAGGGGCTTTCGGATGCCTTCGATCAGGGTTGGGGCACCGAGTACTCATTTTATTCAGGACATACCTCCACGGCCTTTATGGCTGCGACATTTATCTCAAGACACTTGGGAGAAGTGCTGGATAGGACTTGGCTCAAGGATTCTTCGTCGACCCAACGTTTCTGGCTTGGCCGGGTCTTGCCCTATTCATTTTTCTACGGATTGGCCACTTATGCGGGATACTCGAGAGTCTATGAACAGCAGCATTATATGTCGGATGTCGTGACCGCCGCCCTGGTGTCCACCCTGGTGTCGAATCTGGTCTACTCGCTCCACTTCTCGGGCGATCAGCCCAGCATCCGTGGCAAGCAGGTCCTGCTGGCACCCTTGAGCCTTCCCTCCGGGGCCGGTTTGTCTCTGATTTACCGTTTTTAGAGGCACTTGAGTTGTTGCGATCTTTA
>JAFCZJ010000314.1 GCA_019314375.1 Deltaproteobacteria bacterium
TCGAGCGGGTCGAGATCCTGCGCGGCCCACAGGGAACCTTATACGGAGCCGGCTCCATGTCCGGCGCTGTGCGTACGCTGACACGGGCACCGGATCTGGATGCGTTCGGTGGGTATGTCATGCTGGGCGGGTCGATGACATCCGGGGCTGGCGACCTGAATAGCGACATTCAGGCAGTGATCAATATGCCGCTGCTTGAGGATAAATTTGCTTTCCGTGCGGTTGTATACCGTTTCGATAAAAGCGGTTACATCCGCAACGTGGCTGCAGATGACCCGGCCAAGCTGGCCGGAGTGGAACTCTTCAATGCTCGGCTGAGCGACTCGGTGGAAGACCGCGGCAATCTTGAAATCGAAGGCTTCAGGCTTGGCGCTCTTTGGCGCGTGAACGACCGGCTGGACATTCGCTTCACCGCCATGGGACAGAAAACTGACCAGGACGGCGTCCCCACCATCGACGTACTGCAAGGCAGTTACGAACAGTCCCGTTACGCACGTCTCGACGGTTCAGACGAGGGTATGGCAGACGATCTGGAATTGTACAACCTGACAATTAACTATGATTCGAAGAATTGGTCGTTGATCTCGTCCAGTGCCTGGATCGAATATAAAGCGACTATTGACTGGGACGTGGGTCTTTTCTTTCTGGACTTTATGGATGGTGTCGAACCGCCAATGTTTTTATACCAGGCAGATGAGAACGAAGTGTTTACCCAGGAACTTCGCTGGAGTTGGGACGCCGGCGGTCGCTGGCGTGCCCTGGTGGGTGCATTTTATGAGAAACGTGACTTCGCAATTGTGGATAGCAATCACATGGAAGGATATCCCGATCCCTTCGAAGGGTTCTTCGAGTTCTATGGTCTGTTCGAGTCTGAAGCCACGCGAAAGAGTGTCTTTGCAGATGCAACTGTCCGTGTTGTGGCTCAACTGGAAGCCACGGCCGGCGTCCGTAGTTTTAAAATTGAAGGTGGCGGATTCAACTCCATGCCAGAGGATCGTCAGACGGGTGAAACGTGGAAGGCAGGATTGAACTGGCGCCCGAAAACCACCTTCCTGGGTGAAGAGCCCCTGTTCTACACGGTGTGGGCTGAAGGATTCCGGCCGGGTTTTGAACTCGGAAAGCCACCGCCCAAATGTGATCCGGATGGTGATGGCATCATCGACGAGGTTGGGCTTCCCTGGGAAGACGTGGATTACGATGATGTTTCAAGCATTGAACTCGGCTTCAAGTCAACTTTTGCCCAGCGCCGGATCGGTCGAAGCAGCGGTATTTAAAATCAACTGGACCGGTCTCCGGATAGACGTCGTGGTGCCCGCACCCTGTGCTTCCACCTTGCCATTTAATGCCGGTAGCGCCGAAAGCAAAGGCTTTGAATTCGCCTTGAACGCCCTGATCACTGACCGCTTGCAACTGGACGTTACGGCGTCCTGGCTGAGCGCCGAATTGTCCATGGATGGCTTATTAGGACCCGCCGGTAGTCGTCTGCCTGGCTCGCCTGAGTTCAACACCTCGCTGGGCCTGGAGTACGGCTTTGAGCTCGGTGGAAATAGCGCCTGGGTGCGGGGCGATGCAGCCTATGTGGGGGACTACTTTAATACGCTGGAAGAGACCCCACCCAAAATCGGTGATTACACGACCATCAACCTGAGTGGTGGTATCGATTTCGATCGCTGGTCGTTGAAGGTTTTCGTCACCAACCTGACCGACTCCGATGCCCTTACCTGGGCCAACCCGATCTGGGTACCTTACGACCGCGAGACGAGGTTGCGACCACGAACCATCGGGGCGCAGTTGGGTTTCCATTTCGGTGAGAATTAACGGGGAAGTATAGATCATGAGTATCATTAGGGAACTCAAGCAACGCAAAGTCCTGCAGACCGCCGCGCTCTACTTCGCCGTTGCCTGGGGCATCACCGAGGTCCTGAGTTTTCTCATTGAACGTATACCGGTATTTCCGGTCTGGACCGATACGGCTATCGCGATCCTTTTCGTATTGGGGTTCCCGGTGGCGGTATTCCTGTCCTGGGTATTTGATATTGATGCGGATGGTGTACGTCGTTCTGATCCTGCCAGTGGTATGGGCAAAGGTGTCATTGTCATCTCGCTAGCGGGGTTGCTGGTGTTGACGGGTGCATTGAGCTATCTGCTGTTCCCACAAATCCAGAAGGAGCGCGGAATTGTTGCTGTGGGTGATTTCAGCACCGTGGCTGTGCTGCCATTCGAGAACCTGACCGGTGATCCGTCGGTGGGTTACCTGGGTGTGGGGCTGGCCGAGGATATCCGTCAGCGACTGGCATCGCAGACCGACCTGAAGGTGATTGGCCGGGTATCGTTAGCCGGATTTGCCAGTGCTGATCTTGCCTCTGTGCGCGGCCTACTGAATGCCGGCCTGGTGCTGGAGGGCAACCTGCAGAGTATGGCCGGTCAAATGCAGGTCAGCCTGGCGCTGCTGGATTCTGCCACTGGGCAGCAGGTCTGGAATAACACCTTCAGCGCCGGAGAAACAGGCTGGGGGCCCATGCGCCAGCACATCATTGACGCGATTGCGGAACTGCTGTCCCTGACCGTGAAAGTGCGCAGCAAGAGTAACGCCTTAATACCGGACAAAGCATTACAGGCTTATTTTCGTGCCTTGTCGCAGCTACATCAGCCCGAGGTTGCAGATGGGTTCTTCGACGAGGCGATTCGTCTGGCCCCGGAGTTCGCCGACGCTTACGCGCGCAAAGCCCTTTTACGGTTTGACATGATCTGGCTGGGATTGCAGGGCCACGTGGCCTGGGAGCAAGGTGAGCCGCTGATCGCCCGTGCCAAGGAGATCGACCCCGACAACCTGATGGCCGACATCGCACTGGGCCATTTGCAGTGGTGGGCACAGGGCGACTCGAGTGCGGCGGCGGAGACATTCAGGCGGGCTGAACAACGCACACCCAACAACCCATACGTTTTGGCAGGGCTGGGGACAGCATTGCGATACATACCATTCAAGGAAGAGGAGGCGCTGGCCTACCATCGCCGTTACCTGGCGCTGGATCCTCTGAACCCCGATGCACATCTGCGTATCGCCAAGACCCTGGCCTTTGCACACCGCATGGATGAAGCGATGATGCACCTGGACCGCGCCCTGGAGATCGACCCAGGGTTTACACGCAGCCTGGACTACATCGCCAACGTCGAGGCCTATGAAGGGCAGATAGCGAACGCGCTGACCACGCTGACGCGTAAGGGTGAGATTGAGGGCAGAGCCAGCGATGAGACCCTCACCTGCATGGCCGATTACGCGATTATGGCACTGCCGCCTGAACGTTCGATTGAGTTCCTGAAGCGGGTCATCGCCCGCAAGACAGGCCCCAAGGATGACATCCTGAGCTGGTGCTGGGAGCCGAACTACATACTGCCGGTGCTGCTGGCTGAAGCTACCAGTCGTTTCGAAGAAGCAATGGCCATGGCCGGGCAGGAGGGCGAATTTCTCATTTCGGAAGTCCAGGATACTATCAACTGGAGGCGTGGAGATCATCAGGCACGCTACCAGCAACTGTTGCAGGACCTGGGTCCGGAAGGATTGAGCAATTACGAGACAGTTACGCTCGAAAATGCAGGATTCTTTCCATGGGCCGCACGGGTCCTGCACAATGCTGGCTACATAGAACAGGCACAGGCTATGGCCAGATACGCATTGCCTTACCAACGACAGATCGTCGGACCTAACGCTCATTTCGGTATAGAGCAACTCGTGGAATTGCTTGTCATCCTTGGCGAGCGGGACGAAGCGCTTGCGCTCATCGAGCGCTTCAGCAATCGATTCGTTTTGCGCAACCTATACGCGGTACGACAGGGGCGATTCGCACCGGAGCTACAAAACGAACCTCAGTTCATTGCCCTCCTTGAATCATTGGAAAAACGCGTAGCCGAGGAAACCGCGGAGATCGATCGCCGCATCGCCAGTGGCAAGATCGTGATGCCCTGAGTCCCGATACTGACTGGTGAAATATGCGGGTTAGGCTGCCGCTAGCCATAGGATTTGCGTATCATGCGCCAGGCAATCCAGGCTGTCGGCAGCACCACTAGCGGACCGGCCAAT
>JAFCZJ010000315.1 GCA_019314375.1 Deltaproteobacteria bacterium
CCACGCCGTGTCTCGCGCCACACGACCGGAGGGCGAAGCGAATAACACGATGCCGCTGACGACACTTACCAGGAACAGCAATGCCGTCAGTGCCGACACGAAGGCCCGCCGACGTTGTTTGGGGTTGATAGCCATTGGTGAACTCGCCAACGGGGTTGCTAATGGAGCCCGCCGCGAGTGCCGTAGACCCTACGGGCACTCGCCCGGGCTTTCTGCCACGATCACCGAAGTTGCTGCAATTGCCGCCCGGGACCTTGCCCACGGCCGCGGCTGGCCCGCCCCCCTGCAGACGTGTCGCAGCCCTGTTGGCCGGATATGCCACGGCCGCGTCCAGCACCGGGCTTGCCAGAGCCCTGGCCCTGCCGCATCTGCCGGACATGCTCACAGGCGCCATCCTTGCGGAACCTGCCGCAACCCCTGCCATTGCCCCTTGGACAGTTAACAGCTGCCGATCCACGGCCGCATTGGCGGCGACCGCCCTGCTGTGCGGAGAGCTGCTGCTGACCGCAACCGGACTGGCACGGCGCTGAAGCCACGCTGTTCCCGCGTGCCGTGCCGCGCCCTTGCCCTCTGCCGTTACCGCCGCGAGCAAACACGAGTCCCGCCGTCAATACCCCGCTCAATGCCGCCACTAAAACAATCCTGCCTGTGCGTCCACTCATTTCGCTTCTCCTTTGTTGATTCCTGGTTCTGTCAATAGTGACAGATCTCTCTTCTCTTAAGTATTAGCTGTCCAGGGGGTTACGACAGATTAGCCGCTATCCCCCTTTTTCTGGGGGATCCTCCCCCTTCTTCTCTCTTCTTCTTTCACTCGAAAAGAGTGGATCCGCATGAGCCGCTGCAAGCGTGTTTGCCCGGGGGTGAAGGGGCGGGGAAATGCGCTTGTAGCGGAACCGCGAAGCGGCCGGGAATATGCTATGCTTGCGGGAAACGGCTGCAGGCTGGCTAATATCGGATGGTCTGCAAAACAAGCCACGACGGTACCTGGCGCGAGTCTTCCTAGCCGAAGATCCGCCCTTACGCCGGAGGTACCGTCGTAAAGGACACCAAACGTAGGAGGTACCGCCGTGAACAGCATAGTATCACTCGTCCGCTGGTTTTGTCTTCGTCTTTCTCTGGATGAACTATTCATTGCCGCCTCGATCATCTCCAAGGTCCTCAACGGCGAGCGCCTTGACATCAAGTGCAAGGCGTCCACACCCGAGGACTGCCCTCACTACCGCAAGTTCTTTGTCGATCCTCATGCCCCGCTCACCGAAGCCCCATCACCCAAACTGCCCACGGCTGATTACAAAACGCTCCTTCAACAGTATCGACTGGAGCATGGAAAAGACCTCGCACCGGTTCGCCGCCGTAAGAAGAAGACCTCCGTTCCTAGTCATATTCACTGTCCCAACTGCGAAGCGCCCGGCAAATATCTCTACTACAACGACGGCCAGAAACGCTCACAGATCCGCTGCAAAGTCTGTAGCTGTCTATTCAACCCGGCGCGCCTTCGTCGCGCCAGCAAAGCCAAGTACTGGTGCCCCTATTGCGGTGGGGCGATGTACCGGTGGAAAAGCCTGGAGACTTACACCATTTACAAATGCCCCAACGATCGCTGTCGGTGCTATCTCTCGGCAAAGAAGCGGCTCACCAAAAAGGAGCGCCAGCTTCGAAAGAAGAAGTCCTCTCAGTTCAAGTTGCGCTACCAGTTCCGCGCCTATCACTTTGACCCCGGATCACTCGTTCCGGCCTCGCCCAAGGCGCCAAAGGGCAGAATCGACCGTATCCACAACGATCTACACACCCTCAGCCTGGTCTTGGCCTTCAACATCACCTACGGATCCAGCGCCAGGCAAACGGCTCATATCCTCAGAGATGTTTTCCAAATCCCCATCTCGCACCAAACCGTCCTGAACTACGCCCAGCATGCCGCTGTGCTCTGCCATAAATTCAACGCCCATTACAAGGGCATGGTTGACCCGCTCGTCGCAGGCGACGAAACCTACATCCGCGTCGCAGGCGAATGGAACTACACCTGGTTCACCATCGGCGTCATTTCACGCGCCATCCACGCTTACCACCTCTCCGGGGATCGAGGCGCCAAGCACGCTCAGATCACCCTGAACGAAACTATTCGCACCGTCCCGGCCGACCAGAGCGTCGGCCTCGTCTGCGACGGCCTTCCCTCTTACGGCGCCGCCGTGCATGCCATCAACACCGACGCGGATGGCAAACCGATCGATCGCATCCAGCAGCGCATCGTCATCGGCCTGAAGAACGAGGATGAGCAGTCCGAAGACTTCCGGCCTTTCAAGCAACTCATCGAACGGCTCAACCGTACCTACAAGTTCCACGTCCGCGCGCGTTGTGGCTTTAAGGACTTCGATGGCGCCGTCTCACTCACCGTCCTCTTCGTCACCCACTACAATTTCCTCAGGCAGCACGCCGGCCTTGACTACAAATGCCCCGTGCCTCTCCAGCAGCTCGACGGTATCGATACGATCCAGGGCCGCTGGGGCAAGATCCTGCAGATGGCTATCGCGCTCGATCCGGCCGCCTGACACCTTCAGCTTTTCAAAGAACTTCCGACCTTCACCCGACGGCTCTGCCTACTCACCAAAATCACCCATAAAAGCCCGTCCCCAGGTAGCCGTTAACCGCCCTCTTCCCTCGCCTATCGCGCAGCTCGCCGCTCCCCCGCCAGTGCCATCAACGCGCTTTCATCTTTTCATGCAGCTCTTTACAGTTCCCGACCCGTCGTGGAACAACATGGCGCTGACCCCGGCCTTCCCCATGCTGGTGCAACAGGCGATCACCTACATGACCGGCCGCGAGTTCGAGAAAGCGC
>JAFCZJ010000197.1 GCA_019314375.1 Deltaproteobacteria bacterium
TCCACTTCCAAAATCGCCTTTTCAGGATGCACCACGCGCATGAAAATCACCGCGTTGACCTGCACGGTCACGTTGTCCTTGGTGATGATGTCCTGGGGGGGCACATCCCGGGCGATGGTGCGCAGGTCCACCTTCACCATCTGGTCCACAAAGGGGATGATAAAACGCAGGCCCGGCTCTTTCAGCCCGGCGTACTTACCCAATCGAAAAACCACGCCGCGCTGATACTCGAGCAAAGTGCGCAAACCCATAAAAATCAACAACACAACAACGCCAACCGGTATGCCTATCGCGTAACCCATGGGAAACCTCCTGGTAATTTATGGAATCCAAACAACTCAGTCTTTGTCTTTGTTCTTGACCTTGACCCGCAGGATCAGACCCTCTTCGAGTTTTAGTACTTCCACCTGGCCACCTTCCGGGATGCTGCCTTCTTCGCAGCGAGCCGACCATATCTCGCCACGCACGAAGATGCGACCGCCCTCGGGCGTCACCTCGCTCCGCACCCGGCCCAGCTCACCTTCCATGCCCTCGGCGCCGGTGCGGATTTTCTTGCGCTGATTACGCACCACCATGTAACCCACGAACATGAAGGAGCCCACCAAAACCAACACGGTGGGGATGAGTACGCTCCAGTCCACCTTGAGATTGGGATCCATGTAATGGGGTTGTGAGGCGGGATCGATGATCATGATCCCGCCCAGCAGCATCAAGATGGCGCCGCCGGCGCCCAAAAGTCCGTAACTTGTCACGTAAACCTCTCCGATGATCAAGCCCAGGCCCGCCAGCACTAGCAAAAGCCCGCCCCAGCTGACCGGCAAGAGTTGCATGGAAATCAAAGCCAAGAGCAAACAAATGGCCCCCACCGCCCCCGGCACGATCATGCCCGGGTGATAAAACTCCATGGCGATGCCACCCAAACCCAAGAGGAACAAAATGAACAACAAGTTGGGATGAGCCAAACCGCCAAGAAGACGCTGCTTCAAGGATTTCTCAAAACGCCTGATCTCGGCACCATTGGTCTTCAGGCGCACGGCCCGCTTTTTCGACAGCTGCACGACCCGACCGTCCAACTGCTCTAAAAGATCGCCTTCGTTCTCAGCCACCAAATCGATGACGTCTTCATCCAGAGCCTCGTCGGCCGTAATGGACACGCTCTCCCGCACGGCCTTTTCGGCCCAGGTCGCGTTGCGGCCCCGTTCTTTGGCGATACTCTGGATGAAAGCCACTGTGTCGTTGGTGACCTTCTCGTTCATGATGGCTTGTTGGTCCCCGCGTTTCCTTTTTTCCTCCGCGCTCTCATCGCCACCGCCGACACCACTGGGTATCATGGACATCATGACCACATGAGCCGCGCCAATGCGGGTACCTGGTGCCATGGCCGCCACGTGACCGGCCATGGTGATGAAAGTACCCGCCGAGGCAGCCTGGGCCCCTTTGGGTGCGACAAAGACCACCACCGGCACCTCGGCGCTGAGCATGGCCTTGACCATCTCCTGGGTTTCATCCAAAGCGCCGCCAGGGGTGTCCAACTCCACCAGCAAGCAGACAAAACCCTCCTGCTCAGCCCTTCCGATGGCGTCACGCAGGTAGTCCGCCGTCCCCAGGAAGATGCCACCCTCAATGCGAATCTTGGCCACCGGCCCGCTGAGTTCCTCCACCTTGAGCTCGGGAGACAAGGGCGCGTCCTTGCCCAACAAGGCCTTGCCGTCTATGGATTCACCAGCCGGTTTGGCTTCGGGCTTGCCGTCCTTGTCTGAGATCTTGTCCTTGCCCAAGGGCTTCTTCTCGTCAGCGGGGGCGGGCTTGCCTAAATCCTCCAAGGCCTTCTTGGCCGCCTCGAACTTGGCCTTGGCGCGGGCCGCCTCAAACTCGGCCTTGGCACGGGCCTTGTCGAAATCCGCCTGAGCGCGGGCCTCATCATAGGCCGCTTTCGCCTTTTCGAACACGACGCGCGCCTTTTCGGCCTCGCTGCTTTCGGCCCAGGCATCCGCGCTGTATGCCCCCAGCATGGTGCCCAAAACGACCAACAAAAACAGGCGTCCCAAAAATCTTCCGAAATGTTTCATGCGAATCACGGTTGTTCTCCTTCGGCCATCTCGGCCATGACCAGTTGCAGGTCCTGCCATACGGGCTTCTTGGCCGCCTGATTGCGCAGCAAGTAGGCCGGATGGTAGGTCGGCAACACACGGGCCCCTGAGGGGTGGTCGTGCATACGGCCCCGAAGCTTGCTCACAGATAGGTTGGTTTTCAATAAAAATTGCGCCGCCGTGGCCCCCAGGCAAACGATGTGCCTGGGATGGATGATCTTGAGCTGATCGGCCAAAAACCGGCCGCAGATCTCCATTTCCTCCGGCTCGGGCGTACGATTCTGTGGCGGGCGACACTTGACCACATTGCAGATGTAAATTTGGTCCCGTCCGAGCCCCATGGCCACAAGCATGCGGTCCAACAACTGGCCGGCGGCACCCACAAAAGGTCGCCCCGTGCGATCTTCCTCGCCACCGGGGCCTTCGCCCACCAAGACCACGCGGGCTTTGGGGTTGCCTTCACCGAAAACGATGAAACGACGTTGCTCGCTGAGGCGGCAACGCTGGCAATCACCAAGCTGAGCCCGAAGCGCGTCCAATTCGGCCTGGGCTTCTTCCGGGCTCGATGAATTGGGATGCCAGGTTGAAACGGCTCCCGCGGCAGCACCTGCGGCCGGCCTGGAGAAAAGACCGGCCTGTCCGACGGTCTCGATTTCCTGATGGACCGGCATGTTCACTTGAAGCTCAGGGAGAGGGTCGGCGCGGGCAAAACTTCGCAGACCGAAGTCGCGCATCAGCCTAATCTGCGTTCCCAGGTCTTTGGTCAAGCGGCCGAGTTCGCTGCGAAAATCGTCCATCTGATACACGCTCCAGGAGCCGACGGCGATTGACCGCCACCAAGTCTGTGGTATAGCATCTCATGCGTTTGACAACAAGCGCCAAGCAAACCATGAGAACCATGCGAACCATCAAGATCATCTTTATCACCGGGTTGTTGCTGTGCCTGCCTTCACCGGCCTACGCTTGGGGTCCCATGGCTCACGTGGACTTCGGTCTGGCCATTTTGCGAGATCTGAGTTTGCTGGCACCGGCGCTGGCGGCCCTGCTCAAGGTCTACGCCGACGATTTCCTCTATGGAGCCATCGCCGCCGACATCACCATCGGCAAAAGCCTGTCCCCGTACAAACTGCACTGCCACAACTGGCAGGTGGGATTCAAGGTGCTGGACTCAGCCGAAGACGAAGACACACAAGCCTTCGCCTGGGGATACCTTGCCCACCTGGCCGCCGACACGGTGGCGCACAACTATTTCGTTCCAATTAAAATGGTCGAATCCTTTGCCAAGCGCAGCTCGGCCCACGCCTACTGGGAGCTCCGCTACGACACCCGGATCGACCGGGAGGCCTTCCTGATCGTCAGACGCCTGGGCAAAAAGTCCCACCGCAAGCACGATCGGCATCTGAAACAAATTCTCACAGGCCCCTTGTTTTCTTTTCAGGTCAACCGGCAAATTTTTCGCAATTGGATGGTGTTCTCCCGCGTCTTGAGCTGGCAACGCCTGGTCGAAGCCCACGCCAGCCGCTCCACACGCATTTTGACCGAAGCAGAGGTCACCGAATCCCGTGACTTGTCCATCGCCCGCATCACCGATCTTTTGCAGCACGGCCGAAAGGCCGAATGCCTGCGCTCCGATCCCACCGGACACCGCAACCTGCTCATCGCCAGGGATCTACGCAAGCGCCTCCGCACCCTGCATCTGGAAGGCCGGCTGAAAAACCCGGAGGCGGTGGCCGACCGACTGCGTCCCCTCTTTTTGGCTTCGGTCGAAGACAAGCTATTGCTGCCCAGCTTACAGGACCTGATCGATCCCGAGGTGGCCGAGCAAGACAAACAGAAGAAGCTGAAAGGCCTATTGAGCGGCAAGAACCGCGCCGAAATGCGGGCCCGAAAAAACGCGCGCAAGGTTGCACGAGTGGCCCGCAAGGCCAAACGCATGTCGCGACGTCAGGCCCGCAAACGCAAAGACGATTGAGCTTGTCAGAGCCATGACCTAAGATGGCCTCCATCAATCGATGGAGAGAGGATTCATCCTGAGCAGCCAAAGATCACGCAGGCATCCGACACCCGGTCCCTTCCTTAAGTGGGTGGGTGGCAAAAGACAAATCTTGCCCGCCCTGCTGGCTCACCGCCCGACAGAATTCAAGGCTTACCACGAACCCTTCGCCGGCGGCGGTGCCCTGTTCTTCGCCTTGCAGCGAGCCGGTCTCTTGAGCACCCGGCGCAACAGCTTGACCGACGTGAACGCTGAATTGGTGGGGACCTACCGGGCCATTCAGGACGATGTGGAAATCGTGATCAAGGCCTTAGAGCAACACCGCTATGACAAAAAGTACTTCTACAAGGTGCGTGACTGGGAACCGAACGACCTGGACCCGGCCGAACAAGCAGCCCGCATGATTTTCTTGAACCGCGCCGGCTTCAACGGCCTGTATCGAGTCAACTCCAAGGGCAAGTTCAACGTGCCCTTCGGCAGCTACAAGAATCCACGCATCTGCGATCATGAAAATCTCCGGGCCGTGCACCATGCGCTGGACGGGATAAAAATCCCCTGCGAGTCCTTCAAGCGCATCACCGCGCGCGCCAAAGCAGGCGACTTCGTCTACTTCGATCCACCTTACGTACCCGTCTCTGACACAGCCAACTTCGTCTCCTATGCCAAAAACGGTTTCTCGATGGCGGATCAGGAAGAACTGGCCGAGACCTTCGCCAAATTGGTGAACAAGGGCGTCTTCGTGCTGCTGTCCAACTCGGACACCCAACCCGTGCGCCGCATGTACGCCGACTTCCGCATCGAGACAGTCCAAGCCAGCCGCATGGTCAACGCCCGCTCTGACCGCCGCGGCCCGGTGACCGAAGTCATGGTCATCGGCGGCTATGAGCCCACACCATCCTCCTGAGGAGACACGATGCCTGGTCGCGCAACCGCCCCTGAATCCGGCAAGCTATTGGAACTGGCCGCCCAGAAGGTGGCCGAAGACCTGAGCCTAGAGGTCCTCAGTCAGGTCAGGGTGGGTCGGCGGGTATGGGGCGCCGAGCGGCGCATCGATCTGGTTGTCCGCCAGAAAGAAAGCGGCCGGCGCCTGGGGCTGGAGTGCAAATACCAGGGCACCCCCGGCTCGGCGGAAGAAAAAATCCCGGCCGTAATCCGCGACATCGAAGCCTGGCCCATCGACGGGCTGGTGGTCATCTCCGGCGAAGGCTTTTCCGCCAACATGAAGGCCTATCTGCTGTCGACAGGCAAAGTGGTCTATTTGGAAGATCTGGAAGTCTGGCTGCGTTTGTATTTTGGCTTGGAAATCTAGAAACCCATCAACCCCGCGCCAAGAAAATCGGCACCTGCAACTCAACCGGCTTGCCCCCTTGCCAGGCTGAAAAAAGCCATCTGCGGGCCGTCTTCAACATACAGGTCTCCAAGAAGCTTCCCCGCTTGTCCTCGGGGATGCCCTCAAGGCTGACCTGCTCCACCCGCCCCGTGGGTGCCACGATGAGTTTCAGAAGTACGCGTTCGGGCAACCAGGGGTCCTTTTTCAAATGTTGCTCGACGCATCGCTGCAATTGCTTGGTGTGGCGCTTGAGGATTTTTCCGGCCTTGATCGGATTGATGCCTTCTCCCTCGACGCGGATGGAACCGTCCAAGACGACTTTCGCCGAATTTGGCGGTGCCTCGGGGGTCAGCCCTGCCTCCCGCTGACGCTCCAATTGCTCGCGCGAAGCAGCAAGTTCATGGAGCTCCTTGAGCAATTCCTTCTGCTTCTGCTCAAGCCTGTGACGCACGGCATCCAGTTCTCGCAGGCGCATCCGCTCATCATCATCACCCTGGCCCCAAACACCCCCCAATTCGGCCACCGCTCGCGGGATCACTTCAAGCAAAGAGTCCGCATCGCATGCAAAGCGCAAACTCGACGAGCGTACCACCACCGGTTGCTTGGACTCGCGCACCTGCAGGATGAAGACGCAGTCTTCGCCGGGCCGAATGATCTTGGCCAATACGTGATGCTTGCCGGAGCCCGCCTCTCTCGCGCATTCTTCTTCCTTGCCCGTGCAATCGCGACCACTCTGGGGATTGTAAGCCTTGACCCTCAGCTTGCCACCGGCGGCCAACTGCGAGATAAGCACTTCCCGCAATTCCGGCAAGGCACCGGGCTTGAGGGTGCCGCTCCAGTCGCGGATAGGAAAAACATGCAGCAAAGGCTCCGTCTCGCAGGCCAGGAGCAGGAGCGCTCCCATCAAAACCCCAAGCAACAATTTGACCATGCGAGCCATCCGGCCTCCGATCAACCTTCCAACAATTCTTCCAAGGCTTCGACGCGTTTTTTCAATTTGCGCTTGGGGATGATGGCGAAGACTCCGTCCAAGCCCATCTCGCCCACGTACCAGCCGGGCAGAATGGCGAACTTGATCCAGGCCTCCAAGTGCAGGCCGTCTTCTCGTCTGTCCACCTGGAGAAACTGGGGCCCCAACATCAGGCCCATGCCCTTTTTCCAGGCAGTGCCGCCCTCCTTGAGTTTGAAGCCCTCGGCGGTCAAATATTCCGTCGCCTTCTCCATGGCCTCGTCCACGCTGCCGGTAATGGCGATGTCGTTTGTATATCGGCTCATGGGATCTCTCTCTTCTAGGGAATGTCTTTTTCTCGCCTGCGGAAAACCAGCAAGGCCAAACCCAAGAGGCCAAACCACAACATGGAGGAGGCACCAGCCGCGGCACAACCGCAACCGCTGTCATCATCCGTCGTCGTCGTGTCCCCGCCCCCGTCGAGCACTTCGCCTGCGTCTTGTCCACCGGCGTCTTGCTCCCCAGCATCCTCTTCACCGGCATCTTGTTCACCGGCGTCTTCCTCTCCGGCGTCTTCCTCCCCGGCATCGACATCACCTGCGTCCGGTTGCTCCTCGCCGGGCACCGTGTCCAGGCTCAAGCCCCAGGTGGTCCGAGCCGCAGCGGATCCATAAATAACCAAAAAGGAAGGAGTCGCTTCGGGAAGACTGGAAAAGGGAATGCGCAGACCTTCACCGCCGGCTTCAAAATCGGCGTAATCCAATTCCGGGCCCTGGCCCCAGATGGCCCGCAAACTCACATCGCCCTCGTTGAGTTGTACGAGCACGTCCAGTTCCGCCCCGGCGGGCTTTTGCACTTGCACATAGGCCGCGCCGCTGGGATCCAGACTGCCCGCCAGACCATCCCGAGGATAGCTGTCCACGGTGGCCTTGACCGCCGGCGTCACCAGATCAAACAGCGGGTGGCTGAAACGATCCCCTTCGGCACCTTGCGAATCGGCGATGCTGGCCGTGGCCCAATCCAACTCCAGTTCATCCAGAGTGATACCCGCGCCCACCGCGTCCAAAGTCGCCTGCAAACCCGCATCACCGTTGGCGGCTTCCGCCACCAGGGTCGTGAGGAATGCCGCGCCGTAGCGTTCATAAAGGTAGGAGCCGAAAAGCAGACAAGCACCGTAATGCACGTGCTCGGTCTCCTTCAGCGGTGCCGTGGTGTTGGCCATGTAATCGGCGAGCCAAGCGTCGTCGGTCAGGTAGCCGTTCAGGGTCATGGCCGCTTCCGAGCAGGATTCGTTGACCCAGGTCACCTCGTTCACGTCGCCGCCCCAGTGGATCAGGTGCTGGTATTCATGGGCCAAGATGCCCATGGTGATCTCCGAGGATACCGAGCGGATGGTGGCGTTGACGGTCACCATCTCCAACTCGTTGGAGTGGTAACCGTACTGGGTCAAGGTGTCCGCATCCGGATACTGGTTGTAGGCGTTAAAATACCCATCGAAAGCCGTGCCGCCGAATTGCTCCAGTTCTATCAGCAGAATGAAAACCTTGGGGTCTGAGTCCAGGGCATCCGGTGCCACACCAAACACATCGTATTCGTTGGGCACGATGCCCTGCGTCGAATCAATGGAACCCGCAGGGGTGCTCTCCTCCAAAGCCTCCATCACGGCGTCCACATCCGCCTGATCCACATCCGAGCCCCAAATGTCATCCGCCACAAAAACGTAAACATGCTGACCCACGGCGCGACAGGTGGCCGGCACCAGAATATCTTGTGGGGGCATCTGAGCCAAAGACCAAGACCAGAAATCATGCAAGTCGCCCACCTCAAAGTCCCAGGCCTTGTCACCGGACCGAGGCTTCGGCGCATAGTCGGGAAACTGCACGTAGCCATGCTGCCGAACAAAATCAAAAGCCGAAACTCCGTGCTCCGCGGCCTGGATGTCACCCAAACCCACCAACAAAAATCCGACTGTAACCACGCTCACAGAAAACCAATTGCCGATTCCGCTCATTGTCTTTCCTCCAAATGGGTCCCGACCCTCAGGATGGCGTGACCATAGCACCAATGGACTCTTGATGTCAGCCCCGGCCGGTAGGATGATGGTCAGGCTGAGGGAAGGAGAGATTCGTGGACGAACGGGTTGTGCGGACGCCGATGGAGATGGGCCAAGCCCTGGCCGAATTTCTGCGAGAACTGCCTGCCCGGTTGGGGCGGCGGGCCACCGTGCTGGTGCCCCGCGAGGCCATCGCCCATGAGCTTCGTCGTCAGATCATTTTGCTTCCTCGGGGGGCCGGTCTTTTGGCAGGGGTGGTCTTTACGCGGCCCGTGGCTTTGGCCGCGGAGATTTGCGCTCGGGCGGGGCTGCGCTTGAGTGCAGGTCAGGAGCAATGCTGGGCGGCGGTGCTGGAGCTTTGCATTGAGCAAAATCATTCAGCTCTGGCCGGCCTGACCTACTACCGGCCGGAGCATCTGAGAGAACATGAGGGATATCCCCGGGCTTTGGCGGAACCCACGCTGCTCGCTTGGCCGACCTGGCCTGTTTACGCGGGATGTTGGATGAAAGCCTGCCGGACAAACAGGAAAACCTGCTCAGCAGCCCGGCCTTGTTGCGTCGGGCAGCCTCCCTTGTAAAAGAACATATTGTAAAAGACCAGGGTGACTTTGGCTTGGGGCCCTTCTTGAGCGTCCGCTTGTTGGACAGCCCGGCGGAACAACAACCCCTGGAGCAGGCATTGGACTGTCGCTTGCTTACCCTGGTCAGCCGACTGGACGACCTTCGGCTTCCCCCTTTCGAGCTCAGCCTGCATGCCGGGGCCCTGGATGAACTGGAGGCCGCCTGCCTCTGGGCCGAACGACAGATCATAGAGGAGGGACGCAGCCTGGGTAGATCATAGAGGAGGGACGCAGCCTGGGTCAGTTGGCCTTCGCCTGCGCCCAGCCCAGCCAGGCTCTGCCCCTGGCCCGCATGTTGGTGAGACGCCTGGAGCTATCGGCCCATCCGGCCCAGTTGCTCATGGACGGCCTGCCCATGTCTTCGACCTGGGCCGGCAGCTCACTTCTGACCGCTCTGGATTTGGTCATCGG
>JAFCZJ010000316.1 GCA_019314375.1 Deltaproteobacteria bacterium
TCAAGAGCGGGCCCTGGGCATGGGAGCACCTTCATTGAAAAAGCTGACAATTATTCTGCTGTGCGCGTTTTTGTTGCCGTCCTGCGAATCCGCTGATGCGCCTCGCCGGATCGATCCCGAAATACGGCCCACGGACCTGGTGCTGCCCGCGCAAGCCGAGGTGGAAGCGCCGGAGCTGCCCGCGGGCGTTCTTTTGCGGGTGATGAGCTACAATATTTACGGGGGCCAATTCGCCACGGCCGAAGAGATCGGGCGGATGATAGCCGAGCATGACCTGGATCTGGTCGGCCTGCAGGAATGCCCGGACGAATATTTGGCACCCATCGCCGCGGCCGCCGGTTTCGAGCATTACGCGGGCTCGGGCGTGGCGCTGATGTCCAAGACCCCCCTCGTCGACCTCCAGGAGCTGTCACTCAACAGTGGTCGCTCTTTCGTACACGCCACGAGCGAAATCGGCGGACGGGTCTTCTCGGTCTATGTCGCGCATTTGGGCTGGAACTTAGACGGCAACCACCAATGCCGTGAGTTCGTCGATGAGCACCTGGCCTTCGACCCCCTCGCACATCTCGTCATGCTCGGCGATTTCAACGACGAACACATGTCGCTTCAAATAGACATCTTAGAGGAAATACTCAGTGATGCCTTTACCGTCAGCGGCTGGTATCCGGGACAGCGCATCTCCTGGCCCTCCACCCATTTCGACGACACCGAAGGCTCCCAGCTCATCGACTTGATTTTCTTCAGACGCGACTTCGTACCCATCGTGGTCGAGGCCGATGTCTTGAACTTGGACCCGGTCCTCTCCGATCACAAGCCGACCACGGCAACCTTGCTCTACCGCTGCCCGCAAACTTGCTGAAGAACCCGGGCGCGGAAGAAGGTGTAAGCGATTGGCAAATCGAAGGCGACGGCCAGGCGGTGGGCGAACGAGACAACCAGACCCCACATTCGGGCACAGCCATGTTCACGGGCTTTCGTGAAGCGCCCGAAAAGGACCTGCGCTGGTCCTCCGGTGCGCAATCGATCGATTTGAGCGAATGGGCCGACTTGATAGACGAAGGCAAATGCCGACTGCTGGCCAAAGGCGTCATGGCCACCGGCTACACGCTCTTGACCGACGAGAGCCAGGCCTCCAACAAGGCCCGGCCCTACGACGAGGGTGAAGTCATCATCGAAGGGCTGGCCGGCCCCTCAGGCCAAGTTTTACTCAGGGCAAGCTCGGGCAGACGCGACACCTTAGGCTGGCACCCCTTCAGCATCACGCTCCCCCTGCAAGCCACCACCCGAGCGGCCCGCTTGACCTGGATGAGTCACCACAAGTTGCTCAACGGTGCCTCCAACGACGCGGTCTTCGACGATTTGTACCTGGGCATCGATTGCCTCGGCTCATCAAACGCCTTGTTGGGCCCCAACCTCTTGCAAAACCCGGGGGCTGAGTCAGGCGACGCGCAAGGCTGGCTGTCGGACACCTGGCAGGCCTTGCCCGATCTGGAGATCATCGGCTTTGCGCTTTTCCCTCCGCTGAGCTATTCGGGCCGCGCCCTCTGGTTCGCGGGCGGTCCGCTGGATATGGAACCCGGGCCCGCCGGCCTGTCAACCATCGCGCAAAGAATCGAGCTGGATGCGTATTTCGACACCATGGACGCCGATGGTTTGGCCTTGCGCTGGGGTGGGTGGCTGCGCAGCTGGGCCACCAAAACCCATGTCACGGTGGCGCTTGAGATCTACGATGGCGACGGCAGCTTGTGGGGGAGGGTGGAAGGGGGCGAAATTCATGCGCCGGAATGGACCCACCTCGAAAACCTGACCCACATCCCGCCCGGCAGTTCAGCGGTCAGGCTAATACTCGAAGCCGACGTCGAGCTCTTCGGCTCCGGCGTATTCGCGGATGAGCTCTTCGTCATCCCGGAAAACTCGCCAGATTCCCCCCTTTGACGAGTTGGAAACAGGGGGCCATCTGCATAAACAGCAACATATTGCTTTTTGTGTCGCTACAGTGGCAATAAGAAGCAATATCTTGCGCAATAAAGCTTCAAAAGGAAGGGAATTCGGGGACGGAGGGTGGCAAGGTCCTGGGGCTTTTGCTTGTTCGAGTGATTAGTCGTTCGGCTGATCGGAGTCGACTTTGGACTTGTCGAAACGGATACGGGTGACCCGGGTTTTGACGGTCTCGGTGACCGTGGCCGTGTAGGGTCCGATCTTGAGCTCGTCTCCCTTGGTGGGGACCCGACCGCTTTGGGCGATCACCAGCCCGCCGATGGTGTCGGCCTCGTCGTCCAAGTCCAGGCCCAAGGCGACCTCCGCCTCGGGCACCGAAACCGAACCGGAAAGCTCGATGACATCGGGCGAAACCTGCAGGATCCGGGACTCTTGCTGATCGAACTCGTCGCGGATGGGTCCGACGATCTCTTCCAGGGCGTCTTCTAAGAATGCCAGCCCGATGGTGGTGCCGTGCTCGTCGGTCACCACCGCACAGTGGGTCTGCAGGCGCTGCAGATCCATGATGAAGCGCGACAGCGGCTGGGTGTCGGTGACCGTGGGGCAGGGGCGCAGGGCCGCGTTCAGATCGGCGGTCTTGCCCTCCAGCAGTTGACCCAGGATGTCCCGCGCCAGGATCAGGCCCCGGACGTTGTCCAAGTCCGGGTCGCCCCACGGGAAGCGGGAGTGGCCGGCCTCCTGGATGATCTTCAGGTTCTCCTCCCGGCTGTGGGTGGTCGACAAGCAGGTGATTTGTGTCCGCGGAACCATGATGTGGCGGACCTCCAGCTTGGCCAAAGACAGGATGTTGTCGGAAAACAACTTCTGGCGAGGGGTGAGCTGACCGGCCTGGGCGGCGGCGTTGAGGATGGAGCGCAGCTCGGCCAGATCGTAGCTGGCCTTGTGCCCGGCCCCGGGCGACACACCGAATAGCCTGGCCAAGCCGTTCGAGATGGTGTTGACCAGGCTGATCATCGGCCTGAACACGATCGAGAACAAGCGCAGGGGTAAGACGATCGCCAGGGCGGCCGACTCGGCTTTCTGGATCGACCACATCTTGGGGGCCTGTTCGCCGACCGTCATGTGCAGCAGGGTGATGACCGCCAGGGCGATGGCCAGCGACGCCGGGTGCAGCCAGGTGGCGGTGGCGAGGTCGACCCCCAAGGCCGCGGCCAGCTTGATGAGCAGGCTGGCCACCGCCGGCTCGGCCAGCCAGCCCAGGATCAGGCTGGACAGGGTGATGCCCAGTTGGCAGGCCGACAGGTACAGATCCAAGCGCTCGAGCATGGCGCTGACCACAGCCGCCCGGTGGTTGCCCTTCGCAGCCAGGTTGCGCATCCGGCTGGGGCGCACTTTGACCAAAGCGAACTCGGCCGCTACGAAGAAGGCGTTGAGGAACAGGAAGATGAAGGTGGCCACGAGCGACCAAATTGCGAATCCTTGTCCCCCTGTCGTGTCGGCGTGCATGGGTGTCCTCTCGGAACCGACGGTATTACAAGGCGGACGCCGTTTCAAGACACGGCGTGCTGTCCTTGGCAAGAATCTCCGGCGCGGCTATAGTCGAAGCGAAAGAAACATGTCTGCGAGGTGGGTGGATGAGAAGAACGGTCATAATCCTGGGCTTGCTGATCGCGATGCCGGCGATGGAAGGCTGGGCCGGAGAGGATGCCGAGAAGTCGACAAGCAAGCTGAAGTGGTTATTCAGCAAGCCCACGGGCCTGGAGTTCACCCGGAGCGAGGTGACGGTGGAGCAGTATCGGCGTTGTGTCCGGGCAGGCACCTGCCGTGAGCCGAACGAGCCCAACCCGAAATATCCATTCTGGGCCAAGTTTCGCACATGGGGTGTGAAGGGCAGGGAGAAACATCCGGTCAATTTCGTGGATTGGGATCGGGCCCTGGCTTTCTGCTCCTGGGCTGGTGGGCGCTTGCCGACGGAGGCGGAGTGGCGAGCCGAGGCCTCGGACGAGGGCCGCCGCAGGTATGCCTGGGGCGATGATCCCTTGAGCTGCCGCCGTGCGGTTATCGGGCTGAGTGGCGAGCATGGTTGTGGCAAGGATTCGACCTGGCCTGTTTGTTCCAAGCCCTTGGGCTTCAGCGTCAGCGGGCTTTGCGACATGACGGGCAATGTGTATGAGTGGACATCGACCCCTTCCGGGAAGAAACGCGTGATCTGCGGAGGCGGATTTTCTATAGCTCGGCCCCACATCTGGCGGAACACTTCTCGCACATTTGAAAAGCCCTGGCTCGCAAGCGCGGGGCTGGGTATACGCTGCGTGCGCCCACCCCAAAAGGCCTCCACCTACGCTCCGGTTGCGGATGGCAAGTAACTAGTAGGCGTCAGTGCCTACGTTGGTGGCTTCGAATCGTCCGTCGCTCAGGTACAGGCAGGGGTTGGGGGCGTCTTCATCCCAGACCTCCAGATCGAGATGAGTGAAGCTTCCACTCATCGTTTCGCCCCGCCGATAACCCACCGAATCGATCTGCAGCGCGCCGGTTAAGTGGCTGGCATAATCGGTATCGCCTTCAGCGGATGGCCAGCCCACGCTGATACTGACGGCATCCGTGTCCCCGATCTCATAGCTTCCCGGTGCGTCCAGTTCTTCCGGGTCGAAGTGGATGGTAAAGCTATGGCCCTCATTGTCGAATAGTATCTGGATGTACCAGGTGTCCGTGAGGCTGCCCAGCTGG
>JAFCZJ010000075.1 GCA_019314375.1 Deltaproteobacteria bacterium
CCCCTGGTTGTTCTTCGGTTTAAGAAGGCACAATCTCGTCATTTGAGTCAATTATCCAAACAAGAAGCACCTGAGTAGAAACGTTTGTGCCGTGTCGCGAAGCGACATGGCGCTAGGGTCCCAGGTAAAACCGGTTCCCCACTGGGTGCCACATGAGCCGTGAGATGGGTGTAAAATAAGTATCAAGTGTCGGGGCCCGACCCCTGGTTGTTCTTCGGTTCGATTTCTTAGGTTGCCGCAGGCCAGCTCGCCGATCACGAAGGGATGACAGAGGACCACACCTTCGATCAGATCATGCTTCACTCGTGCGACGCCGAGAAGCGGGCTTGCACTTCTTTTCGCTACCCCCAAGGGCCGCCAGTCGACGAGCACTCTCGATTGCAATCAGCGCCTCAAGTCCACGACGAACAAGAGCGGTCTTCTCTTTCACCCCGGTTAGTCGTGCCGCCTGATTAAGGAGGTTCTCATCGATATTCAGGGTCGTTCTCATATGCATCAGCATGCATCCTTCGTGCAAGCAAATCAAGGCACCCCACGACTCGTCGCCGAACGTCGGCGCTTCATCTTCATGGTCGGGAAACCTTGCGCTCAAGCATTTCAGCAATCCAAACCTTGATGATTGACTGGCGCGTGATGCCAAGTCGCTTTGCTTCGCGGTCCAGCGATTCAACCATCCAAGTTGGGAAATCCACGTTGATACGCCTGGGCTCCAGGTTAACTCGACGAGCTTTAGAAAGTTCCAGACTCGAAGTGATATCCTCACCACTTTCAAATTTATTGTCGAAGTCACTGGCTTTCATAAATTTCAACCTGCTGGGTGCCATATGAACCGTGAGACAAGTGCCTAGTGTCGAGGCCTGACCCCTGGTTCCCTGGTTGAGGATGAACATGCGGCTAGTCGATTTCCGGTCGCTCGGTCTGCTTTCCCCCCGCGCGGATCGCGGCCTTGAGTTCGTCCGGGCCGCGCTCGTCTTCCATGGCGCCCAGCACCTCGAAAAACGAATCCGGCAATCGGTCGTCCTGATTGCGGCCACGCCGGAGGCCCATTTTATGAGATTTCGTTTTCTTCGTCTTGATGCTTGGCTTGCTCCAGGTCCGGGCAGCCGGCCTTGACGGATCTTCCGAAGGGACTTTGCCCATATCGATGTCGACACCGAAGACCGAGGATAGCTCGGCGGATTCCAAGACGCGCCCCCTTCGGGGCTTGCGACCTGCCGGCTGCTGCGCCACGGCGGCCTCCACCATCTCGGTCGGGTCCACACCGCGCAGGGTGAACAACAGCTCCGGCTCGTGGTCGAGTCGCGCCCCCACGCCGTAGAGTGTCGCCGCGACATGCTTGCACATGGTGGCCCAATCGGGACACGAGCAGCTCAGTGAAATTTCGCTGGACGAAGGGAAGAGCCCTTCGCCCTTGCGGGTCACGATCTCCATGACGCCCTTGGAGATGGAGCCCTTGAGCAGCTCGACCAGCGAGCCGATCTGGCCCGCGCAGCGGCCCTTGATACCGGTCCATCGCTCTTTCGCCAGGGCTTTGATCTTGATGTCCACCTTGTAGAGATCCGAACCGCTGACGAGCGCGCGCACACGCCCGGCCTCGATCTGTAGATCGACCACGGATCCGTTGCGCACATAGGTCCGACCGCGTGGCAGACGATTGGAGTAATCGCTGTAGGCCTCGAGGTTCTTGCACCAGGCGTCGCCCCAAAAAGTCGTGACGATCTTGCGGCCCGCGATCTCTATCGGCGACACCTCGCGGCCGGCCTTTTTCATCTTGGCGACCTTCTTCGCGGCCTTACGCCGCCGCTCGGCCACCGAGACGTATGGTCGCCATCCATCGTAGGAGTACCAGCCCATGGGTCACCTCAGTCTATCCATCCACGGCGCTGCTCAAATCGAGCGACACCAGCGAGATCAAGTCATCGTTGCTCATTTCCGTCAAGGCCGAATTGGCCCCTGACGAGAGAATCTCGTCGGAGAGCTTTTGTTTTCCCGCGATGAGTTCGTCGATGCGCTCCTCCACCGTGCCCCGGCAGACAAACTTATGAACGAGCACGTTTTTCTTTTGGCCGATGCGGAATGCACGATCCGTGGCCTGGTTTTCCACCGCCGGATTCCACCACCGATCGAAGTGAATCACATGCGAAGCCGCGGTCAAATTGAGACCTGTCCCCCCGGCCTTGAGCGAAAGCACCATGAAGGGCACCCGGTCGTCCTCCTGAAAGCGTTTGACCAGCCCCTGACGTTTCTTAACCGGCGTACCCCCATGCAACACGATGCCATTGTTGCCGAAGACCCCTGCAAGAAATCCAGCCAAGGGCTCGGTCATCTCGCGGAACTGGGTGAACACCAGCACCTTGTCCTGGCGCGCGGCGATGGACTCGCATAGTTCGCCAAGCCGCAAGAGCTTGCCGCTGTCCGCGGGCTCGTAGGCACCGTCACCCAACCACTGAGAGGGGTGGTTGCAGATCTGCTTGAAGCGCATCAAGAAGGCCAAAACCACGCCGCGCCGCTTGATGCCGTCGAGCTCCTCAATTACCTTTCTCATCTCGTCGACCGACTGCTTGTAGAGGGCGGCCTGGCGCTTGCTCAGTAAGCAGTATGCGTTGACCTCGGTCTTGTCCGGCAGGTCGGAGATGACGCTCTTGTCGGTCTTGAGTCGTCGCAAAATGTAAGGTCGCACCAACCTGCGCAACGGTGCATAGCTTTGCTTGCCTGACGCCATGGACTTGCACAGGCCATTGAAGGCCTTGACCGAACCCAAGAGCCCCGGGTTCAAGAAATCAAAAATCGACCACAGGTCACCGAGGCGATTCTCCACCGGTGTGCCGGTCAGGGCCAGACGCCAGCTCGATCTCAGTTTCTTGATCGCCTTGGTTTGCTTGGCACCGGGGTTCTTGATGGCCTGGGCTTCGTCGAGGATCACATTTCGCCATTCGTGCGATTGGATCCACTCGGTCCGCATGGCGGTGCCGTAGGTGGTGATCACCGCATCGTGGGCATCCACCCTCTTTTTCGGCAGCTTCTTCAACTCGGACGAGGGCATGCGCGAGGGGTGGGCGATGAGAACCTTCAGCCCGGGCGAAAAACGCTCGATCTCCAAACGCCAATTGTCAACGAGCGAGGCCGGCACCACCAGCAAGTCGGTACCCTTCTCCTTGTTACGCCGGCTCATGGACAACACACCGAGCACCTGAATCGTCTTACCCAGGCCCATGTCGTCGGCCAGACAGCCACCGAGGGCCAGGCCGCGCAAGGTCATGAGCCACTGCACGCCAAGTTTTTGGTAGGGACGAAGCTCGGCATCGAGGCCCGCGTTTGCCTCGATCTCGGCCCGCAACGCAGGCGAACGAAGTGCGTCGAGTCTGGATGAAAGCCATTTGCCGGCAATGACCGTGGACCACGCCGGCCGCGCATCTTCGGCACTTTCCCCATCGTCGCCGTCGAAATGAGTACCCGCCAGCATGCGCATGGCCTCTCCGAAGCTGACCCCGCCCGCTTGTGCTTGCTTTTGAACGTCCTGCCAATGCTCGAGGACCTCCGAGAGCTTGTCGTGGTCAACCTCGACCCACTTCCCCTTGATCAGCACCAGGCCTTCGCCGGCCGCGAGCAATGTCTCGATCTCCTTCGGGGACAAGTTCTTTCCGTCAAGGGTCAGCCTCACGTCGAAATCAAGGAGCGCGTCCATACCCAGCCTGGATGGGGCCTTGCCGCCCACCGACACGGCGACCTTGGGTCGAGGACGATTCTTTTTGCTCCACCAGTCGGGCATGCGCACGACCAGCCCGGCCTGCTCATACCCTTCAATCTCGCCAAGGAAGCGGTGGGCCTCCTTGGGTGTCCAGGACAATGGGTGATAGATGTCGCCGGAGTCGACCAGCTCACGAATGAACTCACTCTGCTCAGCCGCGCGAGACAGGGGAGAAAGAAGCGCAAGCAGCTTCTGACGGTTCCTCGCTCCAGCGTAATCCGTGAGCGCCCGCCCAAGCGGCAGGTGCTGTGGCTTGGCCTGTTTCGAAACCTTGTGCACATAAGTCGCGATGAAAGCGAAGGGGAACAAAGAATCGCGTTTGTTCTCCGCAAGATGAAGGCAAACGCGGCCGACCACGTTCCAAACCGAACTCTGCTTTTTTAGATAACCCTGGACCCCGTCCCTGTAGCCCGCGGCCTCGGCGGCCAGGGCCTTCCCTGTGTCGGACCACAGCTCGCCAAGCAACGCGGGCGTGATCAGCTCAGCACCTTGCATGGGTGGTACCGACTGCACGAAGGCCTCGATTTCTTGCGGGGCGGGATCCGGGACAACCAGCGAGGCAGGGTCGGCCGGGTCGAGCACGCCACAGACTCCAGCCACAAGTGCTTGCCCGATATCACGCCAATAAGAAAGCGCCGGCTGAAGCACGGTGCCCAACTCTCCCGTTCCAAGCTGCAACACGCCGTGCCCGCGACCAACCTCAAAGGCGTCGATGATGCGCTTGGCCGCAACAGATGACATCCCTGGGCCATCTTCCGGCAAGCCGGATCGGACGTCGATACGCCCACTCGGCCTCATCCCACAAACAAGGGTGCTGCCGTCGGCGGAATCTCTATCGAGGGAAAGCTGTGTCACGACCTACTCACGCTCTCTTGCGGATACCTTCAAAATCGACTCGCATTTCTCGTCGGGCCCTAATTGTGATTCTACTTCTTGTAAGCGGGCTGGATGCCCTTCAGCATGGGGTAGTGCTTGGTGTTCAGAGTCTTTAGCTTCGCATGCTCGGCTTCGGCGGAGGCGGCTATGATGGCGTCCGCGAGTCCGACGCCGTGTGACTTGGCGTAATCGCGTTTGTAGAGCCCGCCAGCCTTCGCGATCTCGGCACTTATGGGAACGACGGGAAAGAGGGAGATGAAGTTTTCTAAGGCTTCTTGTTCATCATCTCCCTTCACGCCGGCGTACAATTCCGCGATGACGATGGAGGACAGGATGATCCGGGTGGAGTTGGCCTTGATGAAGGCCACTGCCTTGCCGTGGCCGCGGAAAAAATCGACGAGCACATCCGTGTCGCAAAGAATGGGTCCCTCCATGATCAGGACCTGTCCCATTCAGCCCGCGCTGCCTCGAAGTCAGGAAGATCCTTGCGGTCCTTCCAGATTCCGGCGGCCTCTTGCAATACGGCCTCCCGCCGACCGCGGCCCGCTTGATCGATGAGGCGATCGACCGCCTCCCGAATGAGTTCACTCTGCTTTTTGCCCACGAGCTTGGCGATGGCAGCCAATTCGTCACGTTGGCGCTCTGTCAAATAGATTTGCGTTCGCACCATGGCAGGCCTCCTGTGATGTATACACCTGTATTATACATCACTCACAGATCCAGTCAAGGCCCATCCCTGAATCCTCCCCACGGGGTGCCATATGAACCGTGAGACAGCACCGTGCCCCGCCGATGACCTCTGATCGAGAAGGCCTTCATCTCGCTTGGCTATGTTGCGACAATATACTGCTCGAAGAACTCGACTACCTGTTTCTTAGACAGGCGACCCGTCGCAACGCCGATCGTCAATTCTTCCAGTTCGTCGTCACTCGCGCTAAGTTCAAAACCGTTTATTAGAAGAAAGACTTCCGACGCAGCCACCGCCACCCGCTTATTCCCATCGAGAAAGGGATGATTTGAACACAGGTGAAAGTGATACGCGGCCGCCTTTGCTGCTGTGCTTACATGGAGAGCATCACCGGCAAAAGTGGCCTGAGGCATCGCAACCGCAGACTCCAAAAGACCTCGATCGCGAAGCCCAGGATCTCCTCCGAATTCTTCAATGGTCCGCATGTGGATTTTGATGACCGCGTCGACTGACAAGAACATGACCGGCTTCATTACTCCGCCAAGCGACGAAGGACCATTTGGCGCTTCTTCATGACGTAGTCCAGCTTCTGCTGAATGATCTCAGGGTCGACGAGATTTGGATTGGCCGGCGTGACAATGAGATGCCCCTCATGAATCGTCAGCTGAACCTGGCCTCCTTCCTCCAAGCCCAAAAGCTCAAGAATAGGCTTATCAAGAATAAGAGCGTTGCTGTTGCCAACCTTGCGGAGTTGCTTGATCATAGGGACCTCCATGGTTATAACCAAATTATAACCCCATGCCGACCCTAAGTCAACCCTAAGTCAACCCATTCCAAGTGGCGGAATCAGAACTCGTAAAACATCCAGCCACCGAGGGTTGGGCCGCCGACTCTGAAGTCACGGGCCTGGTAGCCGGCGCGGAGTGCTACGGTGAGATCGCCGAAGAGGCGGCGCTGCAGGTCGAAGAACATTTGGACCGCGTAGTCTCCGTCACCCGGGTAGTTGGTCACCGCGACGGTGGCCGCCATGGGAAATCCAGGCACCGTGTCCCAGGCGAGGCGAAAGAAGGTGTTGAGCCCCAGATCGGAGGCCCCCTCCACGCCGAGGGCCACATGGGTTCCGAGCGCGTAGCCGAGTCGCAAAACGCACCCGGCACCGAAGGAGAAGTCCTTCCGGCTGACCCCCGCTAGGATCTTGAGCTTGAGGCCGACCAAGTCATGGAAGCGGAAGTCTACCTCCGAATAACCGTGATCGATGCCCGGGTCCCTCTCGTTGCACACGCTGGCGCTAGAGTCCGTCTCGCAAATCGCGAAGCGGTCGGGATTTGGGTCGCGCACGCCCCCCATGGACTCCGAGCGAATGCGCTGGTAGCCGAAGCGAATGGCGTAGGCCCACTTGAACATGCGATAGGTATAGTCGATGCCCAACTTCCAAAACCAGTCGTCGTAATCATTTCCGTCGGTCCCCAGTCGGGCTCCGAAATCGACATACTCGAAAGAGAACTTGGCCCTGGACCGGTTGCCCCGATGACGGGCGAGATCGTTGGCGAGGCGTATGGACTTCGGTGTGTTGTGCACCACGATGGTGTGGGGATGCTCTGGACCTGCAAAGTGCAAGTGCTTGGCTCCCTGCTTGTCCTTCGAGACGATATAATACTCGACGCCCGGTGCCCGAAGCCCTTCGGCGGGGAGGGTGGCGCTATAGCCGCCCGTGGCCGATCGCTTGAGTTCCGCCGAAGTGTAAGTCTTATCGCCCATGCGTCGGTATCGGACCTCGAGCCTCAGCAGTCGCCAGGCTTCGTCCATCCTGGCTTTTATCACCAGGTCCGCGGCCGCCTTGGCCTCGGAAATAGGAATGTGAAACAACTTCGGTTTCGCAGACTCTGGTTTTTCGGTCTTGCTGGCCTCGTCATCCGCCAGTCCGAGCTTTGGTAGGACAAGAAGAAGCGCAATGCATGCCACGAATAGCTTTGCTTTTGTCATCACAGACCTCCCCTCACCACTTGAAGACCGTGCCGAGTCCGGCACTTATACCGACATGATCGATTCGGCGTAGCGCCAGCCCGACTCTCAGGGTGGGCTGGAACCATTTGAGTCCACTGAAGCCAATCTGGTAAAGGATCCGGACCCCGATGTCTTCCCCCACCGGCTGCGTGGTGACTTCCACCCGGCCGCTCATGGGAAAGTATGGGACCGCGTCCCAGGCCAGCTCCAACATGGTCAGCATGCCGATGTCCTGCAGGACGGCCCCGCCCAGTACCAGGTTGGTGCCGGTCTCCTTGCCGATTCGAAGCTTCAGCTCGGCCCCGGCCGCCAGGCCTCCATCCCCCGGCCCGGGCGGTCTATTCAGACCCAGGACCAGCCTTGTCATCATGGAGAAGTACTCGTGGAACCTGAACTCGAGCTCCGTGTAGCCGTAGTTGAAGCCCACGGTATCCGAAGGCAGGCCTCTTTTTATGTCGTTGACGCTGGCACCTTCCCCGTTGAGCACACCAAAGCCAACCCTGACGCTGTAAAGCATGGTGCGCACGCGGTAAAGGAAATCGGCCTCGGCCATCCAGTAGTAATCCTTACCACCGTCCAGCTTGAAGTTGACGTAGTCGGTGACCAGCGACACCTGGGATCGGCCTTGTTGATTCGTTTCGATGGTGCCCGGGGGCTCGGTGATGTCCACCTCGTGCGGAGCCCCCTCGTAGCCCACCGCGCGGTGGACCCTCTCGTTCCGATCGACTATCTCGACGAAGTAATCCACGCCGGGCGGAACAACAACGTCTTTGGGGATCTGGGCACGCATGTAAGCGTCTCCGTCCCGCTTCATTTGGATTTTTTCGTAGGTATCCGCATCCTTCTTCCGATAGTAAAGATAGGTACTCTGTACCTCTTCTATGCCGCCCACCACCATCGCGACTTCCAGGGGATCGCCGCGGTAAAGAGCGCGCGCACCATTGTGTTTCGCCTTGATGACCATCTCGGGATCCGCGGGTATGGCCTCCAAGACCGGCTCGGCTTGAGCCTTCTCCATCAGTGAGCTGAAGGACTTGATCTCGATGGCCACCTGAAACCTGTACGGCGAATCCGGATACTTGCTCTGGAACTCCTTCCAGATCTCGACTCGCCGCGCGGGCTCCTTGCCCATGGTCTTCTTCCAGGCAGCGATCACAGCCATCGTGACCGCGTCCTGCTTCTTGGGCTGGACGGTCTTTTCTAGATCCCCCGGCTGTTGTTTTTTCGTCTCCACCAGGGACGCGAGCTCCACTTCGTCCCCCACTCGGATGCGGCCCTTGAGGCTCTTCTCCGGACGGGCCACGGAGAGGGTCTTTCCCACCTGCTTGAGTTCCATCTCCCCGATGGGAAAACGATCCTTGAGAATCTTCTTGGTCACGGGATGTTGCACCTCGACCCCGCGGTAGACCCACACCCTGTCACCCGCGCCCGCGCCGGCGGCCTGCCCGAGGCTCAAAACCACGCCCCCGACCCCCTCCTCGTCAATCTGAAGCACGTGAAAAGTCTCTGCCTGGGCCGTCGTCGACCAGGCGAAAGCGAGCAAACCGAGCAAAAGATACAAAGGCAGGCCCCGCCGGAAACAATCGGATTCCGTTCTCATCCTCTGAACTCCTTTTGATTGATTCATAGCGAAGCAGGTTTATCTGATCATGTCCAGCAAAACTCGGTGGTCACTTAACTCCTGAAAGCGCTTCAAGCATTCTGGTCGCTCGCCCCCCTATTGTTTCATGAAGTAATGTGGCCATGGATTCACCGTACGCTTTGCTCCCTGCCCGAACCTCGTCAAGTTCGCTCAAAACACTGTGACAAATTTCCGCCATCCGTTCTCGCATCATCGGCCAACCAAGACCGGACTTCTTAGCCATCATCTTCCAGTCACCAATCGTGAATGCGTTGACTGATTTGCAGCCACCAATTTTCATCGCGAGATTCTTGGAGAGGCCAGGCCAGGCAAGCGTGGAGACAAGATCATAATAGGGAGCCAGCCGTCGTTCGCCACCGGAATACAACAACGAATAGTTCTTGCCGTGCGCATCGGCGTTGCCGATCAACACATTGAATATCTGGCAGTTGATGAAGCTGGGGATATCAAGAACAGGTGCGGTGGACCAGTCCCGAAGCAAGGAAATGCAGTCGCTGAGCCTCGGGCCTCCCTCTGCCTGATACTTTCGCTCCGGTGGAAACCCCAATGCCTGGCAGAAGTCCTCCTGGTGAAGGCGGATCGTACTGCCGTATTCATCAGTCGCTCGGTCATATCTTTGAACCAGAATGCAGGATTTCTTTCCGATCCGCCGAAATTCTACTCGGGGCGTGTTCAGGCCAACTGCTCGCGCCAGCGTCATACAGAAAACCTCGTTGGCCGCCAATCCCAAAAAATGATCCGGCTCTGGTTTCAGGATGTGGGTGCTGGGCGTATCGCCAAAAGGGAGACATATTCCTTTGTTGTGAACGACAACAGGCAATTTGTCCTGCGCACCGGCGAGTGAGAGTCGCAGTCCATCCATACCCACCATCAAGGGACGATTGGGCAACTCGGCCACGAGCTGTCTCAACTCGGCTTCGGTCAATTCGCGATGTCGGACTTTTTTCGGATCTGCCGGAGTCAGGCCTTCAGGAAGCAGGCTGACGGCACCGGCGCATTCGCCTCCGATTCTCTCCAGCATGGCAAAGTCATTGCTTCCACTGATCCCGAGAATCTTGGCTATCTTTTCTCGTGGTCCCTCTTCAGGCAGTATGCCGGCAAAAAAAGGCCTGGCTTTCCTTCCCGGGAACAGCTCGCTTTGGAGAGGAAGCGAGCGGGAGAGGGGCATGGCGATCGACTTCTCAAGCCATGTCTGAGCGTAGGAGAATTGCAACAAGCCACTTTCGTCTTGCTTGAGTCTTCCGACTCTCTCGGCGTTCAAATAAACGATCAAGTCCCTCATCACTTATCGCCCTGAGTCGCATTCAAGCCGGGGACCGCAATCTGGAGTTTGAGCCCCAGGGCCTGGAGGACCTGTAAAATCTTTCCGATTTGGCAGGTCGGCTTGCCCTTCTCAAGATCAATAATAAAACGCAAACCCGTACCACAGGTCATCGCCAGGTCCTTCTGGGTGACCTTCAACTGCCTGCGCCTTGAACGAATAGCGGCGCCAAGCTGCTCTGGGTTCTTGGTATTCACGTTACCGATCGGGAATAAATCACGCCTTGGGGCTGCCTGTCAAGTAAATGTTACCGAACGGGAACATAACACCACCGTCAAGCCCCCTGCCTATAATGTTACCGAACGGGAATACCAGAAGCTCAGAAAAACCTGACCCTGAGCGGCGCAATCAACAGTTGCCCACCAGGGGATGGTTTTCGTCCAGGTCCATGAGCCGGTCGAAGAGTTCTTCGACCAGGAGCGACACGTTGTCATCCGAATCCAAGATGTGGTTTCCATGCAGCTCACTCATGGGACGATCCCAAAGCTTCAGGCTTTCGCGGAATTGATTGGCGTCGGTCCTGGACATGGCAGCCTCCTGGGGATTTGGAGCACTCATGTGCTCTTCTGTGGTTGAGTATCCTACATGCGCCCACCTGTGTCAATTTTCTGGCCTCCCCCTGCTTCTTCGTGTTCAAAAATCCATCATGGGCGGCTGAGTCCCTTGCGTCTCATGGCCCCTTCTTCTAAGGTATGAGGCCATCGGAACTTCATCGAGGTCTTGCTTTGGATCCGCAGGCAAAGTCCCACGAGGAAATACTTTTCGCCGTTTATTCGGTGCAGTTGGGTTTTGCCTCGCCCACGGACGTGGCGGACGCCTCCATCGCCACCGGCACCCAGCCGGGCATGAACCTGGCCGAACGATTGCTGCGCGATGGCATCATCAACATCAATCAGCGCAAGCTCATCGAACAGCGAGTTCGCCATGAGATGCACGACAGCTGCTCGACCCTGGCGGAGTGCAGCCCGTCCAACCCGCCCAATGTGCCGGTGGCCACCGTCAACATCATCGGTGAGGTGGACGGGACCCTGGCCGACAGCAATGCCCCGCTCGATGCAGGGGAAATCGATCCCGACGATCAAGTGACCAAGGCCGAAGATGGTCGCTACACCATGCGCGGCGTACACGGCCGCGGCGGCCAAGCCCGCATCATGCTGGCCTTCGACGAACACATCGGCCGCGAAGTGGCCATCAAGGAGCTCTTGCCCGACGGAGACGTCAGCGACTGGAACTCGGCAGGCGGATCCAGTTCTTTGCAGCGATCCACACCGGGCATGGTGCGCTTTTTGCGGGAAGCCCGGGTCACGGGTCAACTCGAACACCCCAACATCGTGCCCGTCTATGAACTGGGTCGCCGGGATGACAACACGCTGTATTACAGCATGCGCTTCGTGCGCGGTCAGACCCTGGCCCGCAAGCTCAAGGAATGTAAGGGCCTGGCCGACCGCGTGAAGCTCTTGGGTGCCTTTTGGGACGTCTGCAACGCCATCGCTTACGCCCACAGTCGGGGCGTAGTGCACCGGGACATCAAGCCCGAAAACATCATGGTGGGCGAATTCGGCGAGACGGTGCTCTTGGATTGGGGCGTGGCCAAGGTCAAAGGTCAGCGGGACATTCGGGCCTACGACATCCAGAAAGAACTACGGCACATGCAGAAAGCCGACGAAGGTCACACGGCCGCGGGCACGGCCATCGGCACCCCGAGCTACATGAGCCCGGAGCAGGCCAGAGGCGAGATCGAAAAGATCGACGAACGCTCCGACGTCTGGGGCTTGGGTGCTGTTCTCTATGAGGTGCTCACAGGCCAACCGCCCTACAAAGCCGAGACACCCATGATGACCATCCTGATGGTGGGCGAGGACCCCCTCGTCCCGGTCATCGAGCGCTGCCCCGATGCCCCGCCCGAGTTGGCGGCCATAACCGAAAAGGCCCTGCAAAAAAACAAAATGCAGCGCCACCAGTCCTCCAAGCGCCTAACCGAGGAAGTCGGCGCCTACATGACCGGCAAACGGGTCAGCTCTTATGACTACAGCGCCTGGGAGCTTTTCAAACGTTTCGCCAAGCACAACAAACCCACCATCATCGCGGTGGGCCTGATCCTGTCCGTCATCATCGGTGCGCTGATCTCTGTGAGTTTCTCACTAAGCGCCGAGACCAAAGCCCGCCAGGCCGAAAGCCAGGCCCGCGAGAGAGAGCACGAAGCCTTAGAGAAGGAACTGGACGAACGGCGGGTAGCCAACTTCCATCTTGCCCAAGCTTACGCCGAGAAGGCCGACCGGATGGTGGAAGAAAAGCGCTATCTGGCGGCCAAGACTTATGCTGCGGCCTCCTTGCTGCACAACCCAGCCCTGAAAAAAAGCCCCTTCCACGATCCCAAATTCGTAAAGACTCATCCCCACGCCCGGGCCCTCTGGGTCAAGGCGGCCAGCAAGATCTACCGCTTGGGTTTCGACACCACGGCCAAGCTGAAGCAAGCCTTCGTCTCGGACGAGGTTTTGGCCGGCTGCAGCATCAGCCCGGACGGCAAGCAGCTTGCCGTGGCCGCCTTCGACGGCAAAGTGCGGGTCTGGGATTTGGAGAACAACCGGGCTCTGTATGCACTGGAAGGCCACAAAGATCGCGTCTACACCGTCGCCTATTCCCCAGACGGCAAGCTCTTGGCCTCGGCCGGCCTGGATCGAACGCTGCGACTCTGGCGGGCCAAAGACGGCAAGGCCGTAAAAGTGCTCAAGGGACACACGGATCTTGTTCACGACCTTGACTTCAGCCCCAACGGGCGGTTGCTGGCCAGCGCATCCTGGGACGGCACGATACGTTTGTGGGACGTGGCCAAAAAACGGATGGTTTCGGTATTCAAGGGACATCAGGGCAAGATATTCAAGGTGGCCTTTCATCCCAACGGCACCCAAATGGCTTCGGCCGGCAGCGACGGCACGACCCGGATATGGAATCTGGCCAAAAAACGAGAATCAGCCGTACTCAAGGGACACAGTGATGAAGTTCGAGCTTTGGCCTATTCTCCCGATGGGAGACTCTTGGCCACCGGCTCCAACGACAGGCGGGTTGTGCTTTGGGACACAGCCACCGGCAAGCAACTCCGTGTCCTGAAGGGCCACAAAGACGGGGTGCTTGACCTGAACTTCTCCGGCGATGGCCGCTACCTGGCCTCGGCCAGCTACGACAAAACCGCCAGGATTTGGAATCCGGCCAACGGCGAGCTGCTCTTAAATCTGGGCGGGCACGCCAATTTTGTTTACGGAGTGAGCTTCTCACCAAACGCCCCCCTGCTGGCCACCAGCGGCTACGACCGCCTCTGCCGCATTTGGGAGATTGAAGAAGGTCGGGATCTACCCACCTTTGCGGGACACAGCGATGTTCCTTACGGCCTGGCCTGGTCCCCGGACGGCAAGTGGGTGGCATCCGGCGGGCTGGACAAGACCGTACGGATCTGGGACGTGAAGCGCCAAAAGCAACGTTTCCTGCTCAAGGGTCACTCGTCGGAAATCGCCGGACTGGCCATCGACCCTCAATCCAAATACTTGGCTTCCGCATCCAAGGACCGCACGGCACGGATCTGGAACCTCAAAACCGGCAAACTCCTGCATGTGCTCAAGGGACACAAACACTGGGTCTACGGTGTGGCCTTCTCCCCCGACGGCAGACTCCTGGCCACCTCCAGCGCTGACAAAATCTTGCGTTTGTGGTCTGTGAAAAGCGGCAAACTGCTCAAAAAATTCAAAGGCCACGAAGGCCAAATTGACAATGTCCAATTCTCCCCGGACGGAAAGCTTGTGGCCACAGCCAGCTACGACAAGACGGCGCGCATCTGGCAGGTGGAAAGCGGCAAGACCCTGCAAGTGCTGCATGGCCACAAGGACTGGATCTCTGGTTTGGACTTCTCGCCGGACGGCAAGACCCTGGCCACTTCGGGCAAGGACGGCGCGGCCATTTTATGGGATCTGGCCAGCGGCAAGGAGAAAGGCCGATTGCGTGGACACGAGCAATGGGTCAACGCCATCCGCTTCTCTCCCGATGGCCTGCTCTTGGCCACGGCCTCCGACGATAAAAGCGTGCGAGTTTGGTCGGTGCACAACCTGCAGCCCATGCTCTTCATCAGCGTGGCGAGCGAAGCCGTGGGTCTGGATTTCTCACCGGACAGCATGCAGCTGGCCTTGGCCGACTCCCTGCTGGTCAAACTTTACTCCATGGACTTCACGACCCTCCGGGCTGATCCGGCGGCCCTCCTCAAACAATCCGAAAAAAACGCGGGATTGAAGCTTGATGGTTTCGATCTGGAAGTAACGGGCGTGCGCCAATAAGGACTAAGAATCCGAACGACTGGAACCGCCCTTGCCACCATCACGGGGGCTGCGGTTACTGCTTCGATTACTGCTTCGGTTCCGGCCATCGCCGGATCTGCCGCCCCGACCTTCACCACGACGGGCGTCTCGCCGTCCATCCCGACGACCCTCGCCTCTGCCGCCAGGACGCCGTTCCCCCCGCCCAGTGCTTCGCTTATACGGCTTGGGTGCCGGTCCGCCAATTCGCACCGGCCAAACATCCTGACCGATAAAAGCCTCAATCAGTTCAGCCTCATTGTTGATCTTGCCCGCAAACAGAGTCGCCACGGAACCGATCTCCTCGACCTTGTGGCGAGCGTCGCTGCCGCCCACGCCGACAAGACCCAAGCCCACCGCCAATTCCTCAGCCAGCTCGTCAGCCATGCCACCATGCCGCCCGTTGAATACTTCCAGGGCCGCAAGGCCTGGCAATTGGGCCACCTGGTCCCCGCTCACCCCGGAAACCTCTCGGGCATAGGGATGGGCCGCCACCAAAATGCCCTTGCGCTCAGCCACGGCCCTGGCCAGAGACGCAAATTCCACGCGCCCGTCTTCTCCAAGGCCAAGCCATTCGCTGATCGCAGGCAATTTATCGGGCTCCGGTACGAAAACCAGAAAATGCCCCAGCTCGGTCAAGGCCTCAAACCCCACCAGGGCAACCAGGTCGACCTCAGCGGCCAATCGCTTGGCCTCTTCCAGTCCGGCCAGACCATGGACGTTGGTCAGACAAAAGCCATCCAGACCAACTTGTTTACAACGCTGGACCACATCGGCCAACTTCAGTTCCGCGTTGTCGTCATGTTCGGAATGCACGTGAATGTCGATTAGCAAAATATCCTCCAATGGGGCGATGCCTGGCCGGACCTTACCTCAAGGTGCCTGCACCTTCAAGAGCCCCAACTCGGCTTCGCTCAGCCTGCAGTACATGGGTTCCAAGCTCATGGGGTCGTCGGACTCCCCAGCCAACAGGCGCTCCAGGCCCAATTTGGCCACGGCGGCGGCGTCTACGACATGAGCCACGGCCTCACGCGGAATACGAATCTTGGATTCCAGGGTCTGATGGAACATAACGGCGTAACGCTCCGCCCCGGAGCCCAAAACCACAAACGGGCCATCCTCTGGCAACTCTAGTAGCTCTTTGGCCCAGGTCGAAGGGTCACGGGCCCCCTCGGCCTGCAAGGTTTCCAGACCACCTGAAGACCGCCACCGAAAACGGGCCGAAAAAACCTCGCCCTTGAGGGCATCCTGAGCCACACAAAGCTGGCACTCTTCTTCTTCCAGCCAGTCGGCCACCTCGGGCTGGGTCTTCGCGCCATAAGCCAAGGCCTTCAGCGAACTCACGCCCAGCAAGGGCTTGTCCAGCACAAAGGCCAATGTCTTCGCCACGGCCAAACCGATGCGGATGCCGGTAAACGAGCCAGGCCCGATACCCACGGCTACCCCGTCCAAATCCCCGCGCCCCATCCCGGCCTGCTTGAGAGCCCGATCCATCGCGGGCAAGAGATTGACGGAATGCCGACGGTCCGACACCTGTTCTTTGGCCAAGACCTCTTCGCCATCGATAAGCGCCACCGCGGTCATCGGGGTGGCCGTATCCAATCCGAGCACGACCATCTCAGGTGAACACCGAGGTGATTTCGGTCCAGTAACGATGGATGTCGTTGTAAAAAGCAAAAGCCATCAAACTGACCAGCAACGCCAAGCCTATGTAGCTGGCCACCACTCGCGACTGCAAAGATACTGGCCTTCGCTGCACGGCCTCGATGAGGATAAACAGAATATGACCGCCGTCTAAGAGGGGGATGGGCAGCAAGTTGAGAATACCCAAAAGCACACTCAAAAAAGCCATCATGTTCAAAAAAGTACCCCAGCCACGCTCAGCCGACTTGCCGGCCACGGTAAAAATCATAATGGGGCCGCCGATGGCCTCGGTGGGGGCCACCCGGCCTTCGAAAATACGCACGAAACCCAGGATGTTCATCGAAATGGCTCGCCAGGTTTCAGTCATCGAGGCCTTCAGGGCGTAAGTCAGACGATTGGGTCTTGGGATGGTCTTGCCGTGCCGGAGGTTGGCCTGGTAGGTCACGCCCATGCCCTGTTTGCGCATGATCTGCTTAAACTCGTTGGTCTCCTCGATCTCGGTGGGCGTCAAGGCCAACTCCACCACCTGATCCGACTTGCGCACCTTGACTGGGATAGAGCTCCCGCCTTTGTGCTCGACGATGTTGCGAGAAAACTCGTGCCAAGAGAAAATGGGTTTGCCGAACATGGCTACAATCTTGTCGCCTGGTCGAATGCCGGCCTTTTCAGCGGGCATGCCGTCCAAAAGATTCAGCACATAGAGGTCCACCGGCTCAAGTCCGGTGTAAGCCTCGCCGAACACCCTGGAAAAAGGCGGCGCCTCTTCGGCGGCCATGGGCTGAATTTTGCGATCGAAAATGGCAGGTGCCCGGAAGGTCACGACGCCGATGGGCACCTCGGCCGCCCGCATCACGGTCAAAACAAAAGCCTTATGCCCAAGGGACGCAAGCTTGCGCTCCACGTCGTTCCAGCCGGGCATGGGTTCTCCGTCAATGGCCAGGATGCGGTCCCAGCTATGCACGTCCCCGCTTGCTGCCGGCGAGCCGGGCACCACGCCCAACAAATTGCCCTGTCGGCTGTGGCGCAAGCCTGCGTCGAAGCGCTCGCCGAAAAGCTCCAAGCCGGTCGCGTCCAGCTCCTTGACCGGCGTAAGCTCACGTTCAAGTTGCTCGTCGCCCCGCGCAAAGGCAATCTTGATCGCATCACCTCCGCCGGCCTGAATGCCCAGGTCGATTTCCTCCCAGGTGGCTACATCCTTGCCGTCGATTTGTAAAAGCAAGTCGCCCGGCAAAAAGCCCGCTTTGTCTGCCGGCGAATTGGGGATAACCCGCCCCACCTCAGGGGCCCGGGCCGTGGCTTGCAGCAAATTATAGGTAAAATAAATGGGCACGGCCAAAAGAACGGAGAACAGGGGTCCACCAAGAACGATAAAGAAGCGCTTCCATGCCTTTTGGGTCAAAAAGGCCCGGTCTTGCTCTGCGGGAGGAATCGGCTCGGTGGGATCGTCGCCAGCCATGCGTACAAACCCGCCAAGGGGAATCCACGCAATGCGATATTCGGTTTCTTTTCGCTTGAAGGCCAACTTGAACTTGCCGATGCGAATGGGCCCCCCAAAGCCCAGGCTGAATGTCAGAACCTTGACATTGAAAAGCTTGGCGAAAAGAAAGTGCCCACCCTCATGGGCAAAAATCAGCGCACCAATCAGCACGGTGAACCAAAACAGGTTCGACATGGTCTCTTCCTCACCCCGGCCCAACCGGGATTCTCTTTTTACCAGACGGGCCTACCCACCGCAACGCCAATAAGGCTTCTGAAGTTCAAATGGGGTCGACAAATTCGTGGCCGCACCAGTCGCAGCGCTCGATGGGCTGACCGGAGCGAGCCCTGATGGCTGCCTGACAATTCGGACAAGTGACCTTGCGCACCTCTACGTCCGGGTCCTCCGGCGGGCTGAGCACCAGACCTGCCTGCTTTAATATCTTGATGGCCTTGCGGTAGCGACGCAATAAGGCCTCCTCCTCGGAGAAAACCCTGCGTCGCGAGAGCTTATCCACCATCCCATCCACCAATTCCATCATGGCGGCCAGGCCTTGGCTCAAAAAAAGAACCTGGGTCTTGAGGTCAGCCACGTCGTCGTTAAACTGTGTATTAATCTGAAACTGTTGCTCAGACAGACGCGAACGTTTGCTCATACCGAGCCTCCTTCCGTGGCTTCAACATGCCACGGTCGACCAGCTCGGTCAATTTGGCCGATTTGGCCATCGAATGGGTTTCTTGACCCCTTTTCATAGGGTTTGATATGTGTTGGTCTGAAAGGAATCGTTATCATGGCGAGAAAAAGACTTGGAGAGGTCCTGCTCGAACGCGGCATCATCGATCATGATCAGCTCAACTCGGCCCTGGCCTATCAACGCCAGTGGGGGCATCGAATTGGCGTCGCCATGGTGGCCAAGGGATTTATCACCGAAGGCATGCTGGTCAAAGTTCTGAGCGAGACCATGAGCCTGCCTGCTGTCGACTTGTCCACCATTGAGTTCGACAAGGAAGCCCTGCGCACCATCTCCTTCACCATTTGCGAAAACAACGATCTCATCCCCCTCAAGCTGGAGCACGGCCGGGGCGGCAATAAAACCATGATCCTCGCCATGGCCGATCCCATGAACCTGGCGGTGATCGACGAGATCGAGTTCACCACCAGCTGCAAGGTGCGTCCCGTGCTGGCTACCATCTCGGCCATCAACAGCGCCATCCGCAAACACTACCGGGGCATGAACACAATCATCAGGCCCCTGTCCCTGATCAAACCGGAAACCGATGAAGCCAGCCGCATGCAGCTTGTCAGGCCAGGCGGTAACGTGGAAGAAGTCGACACCTCCACCCACGCACCCACTGACCCAAACCGCAAGGCACCTGTGCAAAGCCAAGCAAGCGGGCAAGGCCTCTCTTCCCGCGTCGAAGAAATCAAAGCCCGACGGGCTCAGCAGGTGGCCCAATCCCGATCCGACGTGGACGGCATCACGTCAGAGGAGGCCATGGAGGCCTTCCTGAGTGAGGTCCAAAACACAGAACTGGAAAAACTGAACAAACTTGAAAAATACTTTTGGGCCTTGATGCGCGTCATGGCCAAAAAAGGCCTAATCAGCAAAGACGAGTTTCTTCGCGAAATGGATAACTGAGGTCTTGTCAAAGAACACAGGAGAAGACGATGAGCCAGGTGGAGATGGAAAAAGTACTGGGTCTAATTGCGGAACACGGTGCGCGGATGGTGGATTTTCGATTCGCCAGTCTTTTGGGCACCATGCATCATGTAACCATCCCGGCCGACAAATTGAGCGAAGGCACCTTCACCCATGGCGTGGCCTTTGATAGCTCGAGCGTAGCGGGCTTCAAAACGGTAGAAGGCGGGGATATGGTCTTGATCCCTGATCCGACCACGGCCGTGCTGGATCCCTTCTACGAAATCCCCACCGTGGCCATGACATGCTGGATCCGGGAGGCGGGTAGTGGTCAACCTTTCGCACGAGATCCTCGCCACATCGCGGCGGCCGCGGAAGCCCGGTTGATTACGGAAGGTGTGGCTGATCAGTCGATTTGGGGCCCCGAGTTTGAGTTTTACATCTTCGACCACATCAGCTCGACCAACACCAACAACTGTGCCAGCTACACCATCGACACCGTCGAAGCGCATTGGAACACCGGCGATGAACAGGCCAACCACCTCGGCCAGCGCGTCCCCTACCAAGGCGGGTATCACGTCATGCCGCCTTTGGACGCTTTGCACGATCTGCGTTCCCGCATGACCGAACTGGTGCAGGCGGCAGGTGTGCCGATCAAGTACCACCACCACGAAGTGGGCGGGGCAGGTCAGTGCGAGATCGAAACCGGCTTTATGCCCATGATGCAAGCGGCCGACGCCATCATGCTCGTCAAATACATGGTGAAGATGACCGCTCACCAGGCAGGCAGGACAGCAACCTTCATGCCCAAACCCCTGACCAATGAGGCCGGCTCGGGCATGCACTTCCACCAGATGCTATTCAAGGAAAACCGGCCGCTTTTCGCGGAAAAAGATGCCTACGCCGGCCTGAGCGAAACCGCTTTGCACTATATCGGCGGCCTTTTGAGTCACGCGCCGGCCTTGTTGGCCCTGACCAATCCAAGCACCAACAGTTACAAGCGCCTGGTGCCGGGCTTCGAAGCGCCCACCCGCATGTTCTTCGGCCTGGCCAATCGCTCAGCGGCCATCCGCATTCCCAAACAAGTTCGCAAACCTGAAGAAACCCGCTTCGAGTTCCGCCCGCCGGACGCCACCTGCAATCCCTACCTGGCCATGGCTGCTCAATTGTTGGCGGGCCTGGACGGCATTCGGCGACGAATCGACCCGACCGAGGCCGGTTTCGGTCCCTTTGATTTCAACGTCTTCACCGCGCCCGAAGAAAAACGCCGCGCCATCCGCTCGATGCCGGCAAGCCTGGAAGAAGCATTGGCTGCCCTGGAAGCGGACGCGGGCTTCTTGTTGCCGGGCGAAGTTTTCCCGGATGACTTTGTCAAAACCTGGGTGGAAATGAAGATGCAGCGGGAGGTGGATCCCCTGCGGCGTCGAACCCACCCTTACGAATTGGAGCTATACTACGATTGTTAGTGGCATTTACGAATCGTTTTTTGATTCGTTAGTGCCACGTTATGCTGCGACAAATGTCGCAGTATTACTGGCAGTATCAGTGTTAAGCCACGGTCCGGCACCTGCCGCAGCATGGCGGCAATGTGCCACACCGGGGGGGCCCGCCCATCCAACAGGCTGGCCTGCTTACCGCACGACGGACAAGGAGGCAAGCGATGCGTAAATTTTCTTTTCTCTTGGTGACGAGCCTGGCCGTATTTTCCCTGGTGTTTTCGGCCTGCTCAAGCAAGTTCAGTTCCTCACCCAAAGCGAAAGACAAAGTCACCCAGGCCATGCAAGAGCGTTATCAGGCCATGCTGGAAGAGGCGGCTAAGCTGAAAGCCGAAAACGCTCTTGATCTGCTGCATCATTTTGGCGAGGCGGTGTTGACCAAGATCAAGCCGGACGACTTCAAGGCCCAGGCAGGCAAATTCATCGCCGAGGTGGGTGCCGGAAAATTCAAGGACATCAAATTCAATGGGGGTCGTGCTCCGGGCAAAGTCCGCTTGCTGCTGGTGAACATCGCGGACAAAGACATCGCGGTCCCCTTCGTCAAGAGCGCCGACGGCTGGATGTTCGACGACGTAGAAATTGCATTTGGCGACTCAGTCAAGGCGCCGGACGTCAAGGGCTGTGTCCCCGTCAATCCGCCCTCCCCGCTGTCCGCCATCTCCACATTGATGGACGCCCAGGCCAGCTCCCTCGATCGCACCTCGGCCGCCATCGATCTGGCCGATGCCAAGGATAAGGCCACCTCCGAAAAATACGCCGCCAAGGAAAAGGAGACCTGGCCCAAGACCGCCCTGCTCTATGCTGCCTGGAAAGGTGGCGCGGCATGCGAGCCTTTCGCCGCAGCTTTTCCGGCCGACGGGACCCTGCAAAAAGAGCTCTATGACAACGACACGGACAGCTTCCGTGCCCTGGTCAAGGGTCTGGCAAGCTGTGCCGCGGAGAGCAAAAAACTGAGTCCCACCCTGAAAGTCTACCAGGCCTGCTACAAGGCCGAGGGCGGCACCCGGTCTGAGTACGTGGATCCGGTGGTGGCCTTGGCCGATGCCCAGCCCGGATTCATCCTCAAGGCCGCCCTCAAATCAAAGTACCGCTACGAAGAGGATCCGGTGGCCAACATCGTGGTGGGTGCCTTACACGGCATACAGAAGTCCAAATTTTATCAATTCGTGACCAAGATGGCGGGAAGCCGTGGGGCCAGCGGCAAAGTCGCCAAGGCCTGGGTCGAGAAAATGGCGCAACGGGATAAAGAAGAACCCCTCGGCACCCATCCGGAAGAGGCCAAGGCAAAAGAAGAGGCCGAGGCAAAAGCAAAAGCCAAATAAGCAATTTCCTGCCTGATGTCCACCTAGTCCTAAAGGATAAGATGCCCTACAAGGGCATCTAACCCTAAAGGATAAGATGCCCTACAAGGGCATCTAACCCTAAAGGATAAGATGCCCTACAAGGGCATCTAATGGCCGAACAGACCAGGAGATGGCTGTCCACCACCATAAATTTGTGGTGCATGATCCCATTTGAAACCAACCGTCGCATGTCGATGTCGTTGCCGCTAAGGTAGGTGCATCGAGAATTGCTGTCGGTGCAGCCGTCGTCGTCGACCACCAGGCGCACCCGCACGCCCCGGTCCCGGGCCGCCACGATCTGGCCAGACAGGCGCTCGGAAGTAATGAGATAGATGGCCAGATCCAAGGATTCCTCAGCCTGGCCCATCCACTGAACCAAACGGTCTTCCACACCGCCATTGGGAGAAAAATAGACCTCCACGGGGGCCAAGCCGGCGTCTGTACAAGTAGCACCAGATGTATCGCAGGCGGCCAAAAGCATTACGAAACCCAGGCCAAAGACAGCCATCACCGGCTTGATTCCAAAAAGAAAAACTCGGCCCATCCTGCACCTCCTGTCCCCCGGAGTACGGGCGTACTCTATGGGATTCCGGCATTTTGCACAAGGCTCCGGGCCTTGACAGGGGCCCACATGAGACCTATATATGTGCAGCTTAAGCAGAGGAGAACGGCGATCGTGCCCATCTACGAATACATTTGCAGCAAGTGCGGCGACGAGTTTGAGGTCATCCAAGGATTTTCGGACAAACCCTTGAAAACATGTAAGAAGTGCAAAGGGCGACTACGAAAGAAGGTCTCTCACTCCTCCTTTCATCTCAAGGGTAGCGGCTGGTACGTGACAGACTACGCCGGCTCGTCCAAACCCGGCAGCTCAAACGGTAACAACGGCACGGATTCGGACAAATCAGAAAACAGCGCCAAATCCGAACCTAAAATCAAGCCAAAAGACAAAAAAACGGCAGCAAAAAAGCCCTCGGCCTCCTCTTCGGCCAGCGCCTAATCGATGAAAACGGGGGCCAGACGCAATTTCAGACTGCTATTCGTCGGTCAGCTTATTTCTCAATTCGGTGATTCCATCTTCCATATCGGGCTTTTGTGGCTGGCCCTGGATCTAACCGGCTCCAAGTCTTCCACCGGCATCATCGCTGCGGCCGGTTACCTGCCTGCGGTGATTCTGAGCCTGGCCGCGGGGGTGGTGGCCGATCGCATGGATCGGCGGCGATTGATGATGGCCTGCGCCGCCTTGCAGGCCTTTGTCGTGGCCGCCGTGCCTTTGCTTGGCTACTGGGGTTGGCTGAACGGCGTTTCCCTGGCCGTGGTGGCCTTCGGCTTGAGTGCCGGTGCAAGCTTCTTCAACCCCGCCAGAGATGCCATGCTACCCAGCCTGGTGCCGGCGAAGGAACTGACCCGGGCCAACTCCTGGATCCAGGTCTCGGCCCAATTGGCCTTTTTGGCGGGTCCGGCCGCGGCCGGTCTGCTGATCCACTGGACAGGCCTCCTGCACCTGTTCACCATCGACTCGGCCACCTTTTTGGCCAGTTTGCTGACCCTCTGGTTAATCCGGCAACCACGCGTTGTTTCACCCGCCCTGCGTGCAGGCCCCAGCCCCCTGCCCCAAGTACCCCAGGCCGCGGGTTCCACCTGGCAAGAAATCATGGACGGCCTGCGTCTGGCCTGGTCCGACGGTCGCTTGCGGGGCCTGCTGTTCATCACGGCGGTGGACAACTTGATCATCATGGGGCCGGCCATCGTAGGCATGCCCATCTTTGTGAGGGAGGTCTTAGGCGGCGACGCCACCGACTACGCGATGATCATGGCGGTGCTCTTTGCCGGCATGGTGAGCATGAGTTTGCTGATGGGCTGGAAAGGCGAGCGCTGGCCCAAGGGAAAACTCATCGCCTTGGGCATGTTGCTCGACGGCTTGACCTTCCTGCCCCTGGTCTGGCTGCAGGATCTACCCCTGATCTGTCTGGCCATGTTCATCCACGGCCTGACCGTGCCCTTGCTCGTGGTGCCCCGAGTCACCCTGGTCCAACAAGTGGTGCCCGACGAAAGCCGAGGACGAATTTTCGCGCTTTTGAACCTGGCAATCGTGGGCTTCACCGCCCTGTCCACCGCTTTGACCGGCATCGCCGCCGAATACCTGAGCATGCCGAACATCTACCTGATCATCGGCCTGGCCGGTGCCGTCTGCGGAGCAGCCAGCTTGCTCATGCGCGATCTGCGACAAGCACGGTAAAATTCTCGACGGCTCAGCCGAGAAGCTGCCCCTGACAGCTTGGATCCAGTGTAAATCCGTCGGACTGTACCTCCTCGCAACTCAAAAAGTTGAACCAGGGAAGACATTCTTCATAGAACTCATCCATATCCCTGATCTCGATGACGTTGGCGCAATCTCCACCCACCGCATCGAGAAGCAAGCTGCGACATTCTTCGGCTGTGCCAATCTCGCAGCGTACGCATAGCCCGCCGAAGGCGTTGACGAGGTCCAAGCAGGCACCCTCCGGCGTACGCGGGCCGTCCTCGCCGCAGCCCGAAACCATGATGGCCACCAAGAACAACACCCCGAACAAAACCCAAGCCCGCATCATCGCCTCTCCTCTCAATCTCTCAGCCTTCAGTCCATAGTACCGCATAATCCCACCCGGCCACTACAAAGACAAAGAACAGAAAAAGCGAACGGGGGCCAGCCTTGACAAGATGCATTTCGCCGGGGATGATGCGACCAGAATCGACCGACGATGATGCTCAGGCTTGTGGAGGCATTTTCCCACAAGGCATCCCCATCGCAGTGGTCAACCGCGTGCCCGTAAAAGAAAAACAAACGGGGACGGAGGTGGTTTTTTCGCTGCGAGGGATGCATGAAGGCATCGGGTAAATCCAAAGACATGCCGAAAAAAGTGGACCTGCTGATCATCGGCCTGGGCCCGGCCGGGGTGAGTTGTGCCATAGAGGCCAAACGCTGCGGGCTTTCCATCCTGGCCGTGGGCGATGAGCCCATCGGCGGCCTGGTGCCCGCCGCCCGGCGAATCGACAACCTGCCCGGCCTGCCGGGCATCTCGGGTGCCGAGTTGGCCCGGCGCCTGGCCGAGCAGATTCAAGCACTGGAGGTGCCCAGCCTGCCTGATCGGGTCACATCCCTCGCGAAAAACTCCACGAACTATTCGGCTGGCACCTCGGATGGCCTTGAATTGACTGCCAAAAGTGTCTGCCTGGCCTGCGGTACGCGGCCTGCGGAATGGACGAACTTTGCTTTGCCCGCTGGCGTCCATCGGGATCTCCGCAACATAGCGAAAAATCATCAAAACCTTCGGGGACGGAGTGCGGTGGTGGTGGGTGGTGGCGAGGCGGCTTTGGATACGGCCTTGAGCCTTCAGGACCTGGGCGCGGCGGTTCAACTTTGGATGCGGAACTCCGTCCCCCGATCCGGTGGCCGCTTGCTGAATGAGGCTTATGAGCTGGAGCTGTGTTTTTGCCCCGAGCGGCACATGGTGGCGCTTACGGGTGGGCCCGGTGCTTGGAAAATCACGGACCAAAATGGGGAGATGCATCAGACCCATGAGCTCATGCTCTGCATCGGGCGAGAACCACGCGATGAGCTGCGGGCCATGTTGCCCGCCGAATGCCCGGGCCTGTTTGCAGCCGGCGATCTCATCCGGGGACATGATCGATATATCGCAAGCGCCATGGGCGACGGACAAAGGGCCGCCATCGCGGCTGCGGCTTATCTGGCAAATCAAGATGGGAGGAAAATATGAGCAAGGCATGCGAACCATTGGTGAACATAAGCACGAGTGGCGATCCGGATCTGGCCGTGGTGGCCGTGGGCAAATTCGGCGAAGACGCGCGTTATGCCGTGGAGACGGTGGACGCCCTGGATCCGCCCAAAAGCCGACAGCAAAAATGGATCATCAACCTCTCCACCCAGTTCGGCTGCCCCGTGGGTTGTCCCATGTGCGATGCGGCTGGCGCCTACCACGGCGACCTCAGCGCAAAACAAATGCTGGCCCAGGTATCATGGGCCTTGGCGCGCCACCCAGGCATGGCCGCCACTTGCGCCAAACTCAAGGTACATTTTTCGCGCATGGGCGAACCGGCGCTGAACGACGCGGTTTGCCAGGCCCTGATCGATTTGCCCTCGCTGGTGAAAAGTCCCGGACTGATGGCTTGCGTGGCCACGGTGGCGCCCAAGGGCCGAAAAGACTGGTTCGCTCGCCTCTTGGAAATTCAACGCCGACTCTATCCGAAGCGTTTTCAGCTACAGCTCTCGGTACAGAGTACCGACGCGGCCGCTCGCCGCCGTCTGATCCCCATCCCGCATTTGGATCTGGATGAACTTTCGAGCCTGGGCCTGACTTTTCATGAAACGAATGGGCGCAAGCCGGTGCTGAATTTTGCGCTGGCGGAAGACGCGCCCTTCGATCCCATGGTGCTTTCACGCCACTTTGATTCAAAGCACTTCGCCGTCAAGCTAACGCCCATCAACCCCACCGCCCGCTCTGAACAACACGGCCTGCGCACCCGCCTGCGATCAGAGACCGAAGCCGAAGTGGATGACGCCATCGAACGCTTGCGAAATATGAACTACGACGTGATCCGCTCGGTGGGCGATCCCAAGGAAGACGAAATCGGCTCCAACTGCGGCCAGACCCTGCGTATGATTCTCGGCCGTACTCAAACCACGATTAACAGGCCTGCGAATCCGACAAGACCGCCACCTTCGGCTGGCAACCGCATGGGGGCCTGAGCTCGAAGTTGAGTACGTTTTCCACGAACTCCACCTCAAGCCACAAGGGCCCGTGCATCATCAAGGGGGGTTCTTCCCCGCCGTTCAACTCGGTCAACTGCTGGACCAATTCTTCGCGAAGTTGAAGCAGGGTGTGCTCGGGCCAGCCCAGATAACGCTGTTCGAAAGGCCGCACGTAGGTCTCGCCCGTATCGGGACAGCCACATTGTTGCATGACTTGTTCCTGAGGAATATCCGGATTCACATCACAGGCCTCCAGGACCATCCAGCCATCCGTCCCCCTCGGCTCGCCCAAAAAACTCCCAGCCGGGGTTTCGACCCAACGTGATTTCTCGGACAGCCCCAGTTTGCCGGGCCGACGCCAGTTCTTTCGGTTCTTGGATTTTCGGGGATTCTTACGCCTCTTCAATCGACTGCTCATGTCCTCTCCTCTCCTTGCCAATGGTTGACTGACCGCAAGGAAGAGCAAAGGTCGTGCCATGAGTAGGCGTGTTCAGAATTTCAGGGACTTAGACCGGGGACGGAGTGAGTTTAATCCAGCAAGTGTCCGGATTCCGGACACGGAGGCTCTCAGGGTCGGGGTCGGCAGGTATCCGGATCGACGCAGAGGTAGCAAAATTCCTGGTAGGCCAGGATATCCGCGGGATCACAAATCGGCGGCATCATGTCGCACATGGGCTCCGTGCCGTCATCGCAACGGCTATCGTGACAGGCCGAGGTGGGATCGTCGATGCAACTCCAGGTTTCCGCGTCCGTGCAAGTACACCAGGGCACCTGCAGGAAATCCGGGCAAGTGGCGAGAATCTCTTCCCCGCCCCAGCAAGGATCCGGCGGCTGGCAGGTATGGAGACCCACGCAAAGCCAGCAACCATTGCGAATGATGGCCGTCTGTCCATGATTGCAGGAAAGCCGCGGCATCATGCACATGAGGGTCATCGGATCGTCGCCACCGCAGGCATGCTCAACACAGCCGGCGATGCAGTCGTCACAGCCGGGACAGGAACTCGACGCGCAGAAGTCACAGTACTCGTCAAAGTCGCACTGCATGTCGGCCCCGCAGCCAGGTACGCCCCAGGGCTTGCAAGTGGCCGGGTTGACGCAGGCGTAGCATTGGTTTTGGTAGGCCAGAATCTCCCAATCCTCGCAAACGGGAGGCACCATCTCGCAGATGGGCACACTTCCGTCATCACAAGAGCTATCCCGACACTGAACTTCCGGACTGCCCATGCAGTTCATCCCGCCCTCGTCATCGCAGAAGCACCAGGGCACCATCTCTCCATCCGGGCAACGGAACAGGACTTCACTGCCTGGTTCGCAAACCGAGGCTTCGCAGGTCCCCTGGTCGACACAAAGCCAGCAGAGATCCTCGACCACCGCCACCTGACCCGGTCCGCAGTCGGGCCGCTCCATGAAGCAGGCGGGTTCAGGCTCGGTGGGGCAACCGTGGGGCAGACAGCCGGCCACGCAATCCTCACAGCCGGGGCAGGAACTCGACGCGCAGTCATCGCAGTATTCAGCCGGCGGGCAATCCAAATCCCGATGGCAGCCCGGCTGCCCCCAGGGCCTGCAGGTGGCCGGATTGACGCAAAGGTAACAATTATTCTGATAGGCAAAAATCTCGTAATCCTCACAAACCGGCGGAATCAAGTCGCAGAAGGCCTCGGTGCCGTCATCGCAGGAGGCATCCCGACACTGGCTCTCCGGGCTGCGAATACAAACCCACTCGCCGTCCAGGCAGTCACACCAGGGCACCATCTCTCCGCCTGGACATTCGAACAAGCGCTCTTCGCCCTGAACGCAGGCTACGACAGGCTCGCAGGTATCCGGGTCCACGCAAACCCAACAATCGTTTTGGATGGCCAGGATCTCAAAACCCTCGCAGTCCGGCGGCACCATCTCGCAAAGGTCATCGCTGCCGTCGTCGCAAGAAGTGTCCCGGCACTGGTTTTCCGGGCTGTCGATGCATTCGTAGTTGTCGTCCGAATCGCAACCGCACCAGGGCACGGTGGACCCGTCGGCGCATTCATATCGCGTCTCGTCCGTCTGCCCGTCGCAATCGTTGTCGACGCCGTCACAAACCTCGTCACCGCTGGGCACGCAATTGCCAAAATTTTCATATTTTGAACAACCCCAAACAAGCAGCCCAGAAAGAAGCAAAAAGATCAACATGGAACTCTTAATCCAAGTTTTCATGGCGCTTCTCCATCGCAAGTCATCAATAACTCCACATTAAGGGGCAAGGCCCGATCCGGTCAAGTGGCCCCCAGAGGTGCGATTGACAGACACTCAAGCCCAGTGTAGGTTTTTGCCCGAATCCAGGCCGCTGCCGCCGGCCGATCCTTTTGGACGGAGCCAACATGAAGACGATGAGCGCCGATGAAGTTCGTAGCGAGTTCTTGAAGTATTTCGAGAAGCATGGCCATCGGGTGCAGTCCAGCTACCCCCTGGTGCCGCCCAATGACCCCACCCTGCTCTTCACCAACGCGGGCATGGTGCAGTTTAAAGACGTCTTCACCGGCAAAGAGAAGAAAGACTTCAAGCGGGCCACCTCTAGCCAGAAATGCGTCCGGGCAGGCGGCAAGCACAACGATCTGGAAAACGTAGGCTTCACCGCTCGGCACCACACCTTCTTCGAAATGCTGGGCAACTTCTCCTTCGGCGATTACTTTAAAAAAGAGGCCATTCGCTTCGGCTGGGAGTTTTTGGTCGACGTCATGGGCCTGTCGGTGGACAAACTCTACGTGACAGTCTTCGCCGGCGACGAGGCCGATGGCCTGCCCGCCGATGAGGAGGCGGCAGAAATCTGGCACAAAGAGATCGGCGTCGCGAAAGATCGCATCCTGCGTTTCGGCAAGAAGGACAACTTCTGGTCCATGGGAGACACCGGCCCCTGCGGTCCCTGCTCGGAGGTCATCTACGATCAAGGTGAGGCCGTGGCCTGCAATGAGCCCGGCGGCTGCCGCGGGCTGGAATGTGAATGCGATCGCTACTTGGAAATCTGGAACCTGGTCTTCATGCAATTCGACCGGGATGCCTCGGGCACCATGAGCCCCCTGCCCGCGCCCTCCATCGACACGGGCATGGGCTTGGAACGGTTGGCCGCCGTGGTCAAGGGCGTAACCACCAACTACGACACGGATCTCTTCCTGCCCATCATCGACAGCATGGCGAAAATCGCGGGCACCCAGTATGGCAAAAACTCCGATACGGACTCGAGCCTGCGGGTGGTGGCCGATCACGCCAGAGCCACGGCCTTTCTGATGTCCGACGGCATTTTGCCCTCCAACGAGGGACGCGGCTATGTGCTCCGACGGATCATGCGCCGCGCCATCCGACACGGTTCCAAGCTGGGCGTCGACAAACCCTTCTTCCACGAAGTCTGCCAGGCGGTGGTGGAGCGCATGCGCGAGGCGTACCCGGAACTCGCCGGCAACCAGGAACTCATCAATAAAGCCAGTCGCCTGGAGGAAGAAACCTTCCGCCGCACCCTGAACAATGGGCTCAAGCTTGTGACCAAGGAAATCGAAGCCCGTGCAAACGACGCGGACAAAACCCTGCCCGGCAAGCTGGTCTTCGACCTGCAAACCCGGGACGGCTTCCCGCCGGATCTCACCGCCGTCATCGCCTCGGAGCAGGGCTTTGCCATCGACGAAGAAGGATACAAGGCAGCTTTTCAGCACCACCAGGAGGTCTCCGGTGGCGGCCTGGGCATCGAGGGCGTGGACGATACTTACAGAGACGTCCTATCCGCCCACGGCCCCACCCAGTTTTCAGGTTATGAAAACATGGAGGGCACAAGCCCCGTCCTGGCCATCTTGGCCTTTGATGTAAAAGAAGACAGCAAAGGCGAAAAACGCGAAGGGAAACGTCGGCTGATCGAGCAAGCCGAGGCCGGGCAAACCGTGGACCTGATCGTTGGCAACACGCCCTTCTATGGAGAATCCGGCGGCCAAGTCGGCGACACGGGCTGGATCGAGCAAGGCGAGAGCAAAGGCCTGGTCACAGACACCCTGCGGCCCTTGCCCGAGCTCATCGTGCATCGAGTTCGGGTGGAATCGGGCACCCTGCGCACCGGCGATGCGGTAAAGCTAAAAGTGGATCGTGACCGCCGACAGGCCATCTTGCTCAATCACTCGGCGACCCATTTGCTTCATACCGCCTTACGCCAAGTCCTGGGCGACCACGTAAACCAAAAGGGCTCCTACGTTTCCCCGAATCGCTTGCGCTTCGACTTTTCCCATTTCGAGCCGGTCAAGGCCGAAGAGATGGCCGAGGTGGATCGGCGAGTCAACGACTTCGTGCGACGCAACCTGCTCATCGAGGCAAAGGTAACAGACTTGGACGGAGCCAGGGACGCCGGTGCTACCATGCTATTCGGCGAGAAATACGGCGATGAGGTACGCATGGTCCGGATGGGTGAGGTGAGTCTTGAGCTCTGTGGAGGCACCCACACCGAACGCACCGGCGACATCGGCCTGTTCAAGATCGTGGGCGAGGGCTCGGTGCAGGCCGGGGTTCGGCGCATCGAGGCGGTCACCGGCGCAGAAGCCGTTGTCAGCGTACAAAATTTGCAAGCCAACATGGAAGCGACAGCCAAGGCCCTGCGCTCAACCCCAACTAATGCGGCCGGTCGGGCCGCGGCCCTGCTGGAAAAAGAACGCAAGCTCAGCCGTGAAGTCGAGCAGCTCAAACAAAAACTGGCC
>JAFCZJ010000317.1 GCA_019314375.1 Deltaproteobacteria bacterium
TTCGCCCTTCGTTGGTTTGAGGGTGAACTCACGTTAGAACAGCCGAAGGGCGAAGGCCCTGCGCTACGTTGCTTCGGTAATGGGTTCAGCCACCCACTTGTCCGCCGAAGCCTCTGGAGGAGGAAGTAAGATTCGCCCGATTCGTGGTTGAAAAACACACCCTGTTAAGAGGAACCCCGGACGGATTTTTTTTTCTAAGATTTTCAGCAGTTTGGTGTCATAGTAACCGTATGAAACTACTGCCACTGAAAACGACGACCTCCATCATGGCCATTCTCGCCGCCTGGTGTTTCTATCCGGCTCCGCTGTCGGCAAGTAAAGCGATACGGCCTTACAAGGAGTCCGGCAAGTCGGGTCAGTTCAGCTACGCCATTTACAACAACCAGTGGCTGTTGCATGGCCAGAGGGCGCTTAATGAAAAGCACCTCACGCGGGTGGCCATCACCGGAGTGCTGCCCGGGGCCAAGGGCAAGATTGAGATTCCATCCTCGATTGCTGGGCACGATGTCTATGGCATTGATGATAACGCGTTGAAATCATGCACGGGGGTCACCGGCATCGTCATACCCAAGACCGTTCGATTCCTGAAACCAGGCACCCTGAACCGCTGTCAGGGCCTTGAGAACATCGAGGTTGCCGCAGATCATCCCGATTTCGCCAGCGTCGACGGGGTGATGTTCGACAAACAGAAAACCAAGCTTCTGGCCCTTGGTGCTGGTCGTAAGGGTCGCTACGTGGTTCCAAAGACAACCACCACGATCGGGCCTTACGCGCTCTCGTTATGCACCAGTCTGAAGAGTGTCGTCATACCCAAAAGCGTCACCGACATCGGTGGCCACACCGGCAGTGTTTTCCTCGGATGCAAAAACCTCGAGAGCATCGACATTCCTGGATCGGTGACCAACATCGGCCAGAAATCTTGCTAGGAGTGCAGCAGCCTGAAACAGGCCACCATCCCGCCCAAAGTCACGACCATCCCCTTCGGACTTTTCTGGAGATGCGGCAATCTCACCAAGCTCACACTCCCGGACGGGATCACCAAGATTGGCAATTACGCCTTCGCCGACTGCACCAAGGTGACGCTCAAGAAACTTCCCAAGAGCCTGACGACGATCGGGTCCTACGCCTTCAAAGACTGCAAAGCCCTCAAAGGACTTACGATACCGAAGAGCGTGACCACCCTCGAAAGAGGAGCCTTCAAAGGATGCGGTGTGGAGATGGTCAACTAGCCGTCCCTGATCCGTCGCCTGCTCGACGGCGACAAGAAAGGTGTAGGGAACCATGAAACAAACCCTACCCCATAGAAGGTGAGGTACCGATAAAAAATCGTCTTCCCGTGTGGGGGTGTCTGTGAATACTACGAATGAAGTTCCAACTTTCGTCCTTGGATTCGCGTCCGCGAACGTGAGGTTTGATACCCAAGAACCATCCGACAAGGGACAACGCAACCAAAGTACTCATGAAAACAATTCTTCCGTCAATCTTAGTTGCCTTCGCCTGTCATTCGCTGCTCGCCCAGCCCAATGTCATCCTGATTGTCTGTGACGATGCTGGTTATGCCGATTTTGGTTTCATGAATCCTGTCACCGGAACGACAACCAAGATGCTCACCCCCGAGCTGGATACCCTCCGCGCCCAAGGCACGCTTTTCACCAAGACCTATACCGGAACGGTCTGCTCCCCCTCGCGCGGATCCATCCTCACCGGCTCCTACGGCCAGCGGGTCGGCTACGAACATAACATCAATAACCACTTGGGCGCAAACGACGGCCCGGAGGGATTCGCCCATGAAGATGTCATCGCGTTCGAAAGAATGAAGCAAATCTCAGGAGCCAATTACAAGACCCTCGCGATTGGCAAATGGCACGTCGGTGCCCAGGCTGACACGCTCAGCGGCGGGTCGGTAACCGTACCAGGCAACCGTCCGCCCCGCCAGGGAGTGGATCACTTCTTCGGCCTCCTCGGCGGCTCCCGGCCCTACGCCACCCCGATGGCTGCGGACCAGATATCAAGAGAGGTAAAACTGCTCCGGGAAATATCTCCAGGTGCCACCGCCACGGATCCCGCCAACAATAGCAACGAGGAGGACAGCGGAAACTGGGATGGCGACATTACCGATGCCTTTGGCAAACGAGCCCGGGAATACGTCACCGCCCATGCCAATCAAAGCTACCCGTTCTTCCTCTACGTGGCCTTCACCGCCCCCCACGGACCGCTGGAGCAATCAGCGGATTACGCGGCCCTCAGTAATCCCAGCCACCCAAACTATACCAACTTCACAAGCATGAGCGATGACCGGAAAAAATATTACTCCATGCTCTACACCATGGACAGGAACGTCGGCCTGCTCATGGACCGTCTCGAGGATCCTAACAATGACGGCAACACCTCCGATTCCATCGTCGATAACACCCTCGTCATCTTTATCAACGACAACGGCGGCGCCACCAGTAGCAACACCGGCCTGAATTTACCTCTCAGGGGACAGAAGGGGGCCGTCTACGATGGCGGTTGCCGGGTGCCGATGCTAATGGTCGGACCTAACATCCCCGTCAACGCCAGCTTCGACAAACCCGTTCACTCGATGGACATCGTCCCGACCATGATCGGAGCCGGCGGCAATACTATCCCCGCCGAGCTGATGGGAACCAACCTCATTCCGTATATCACTGGTGCCGACAGCTCGGACCCTCACGAATACGTTATTGTTAGGGCTGTCAACAAATTTGGCCTACGCAAGGGAAACTACAAACTTATTCTCGAAGCAGACGGTGACCAGTTTCTCTACGACACCTCCACCGATATCGGC
>JAFCZJ010000076.1 GCA_019314375.1 Deltaproteobacteria bacterium
CTCCATCTCGGCTTGGCGCATAGGCGTCCATGTTTGCCGCCAAGAACGAGTTGTCGGGAAGCTTGGGTAGGCTTTTTCCCTGGGAGAAGGCCTTGGCTGTCTCCGCGGGAATGGCACCTGAGAACATGGCGAAACCAACCGGTGAACTGTCCGCGGGTAGTGGGAAGTAGAATGTGCCTTGAAGTTGGTGCTCCGTCATGTTTTCGAAAACGGTGTCGACCACCGTCCTGGCTCTGGGGCCTTGGATATAGGTGACCAGACGGGTTTCTCGGGCAAGCAATGGCACCAACTTGCCCTCTTCATTTCGTACCAGGACCTTGGCCTCTCTGGCTTGTGACGTGATCTGCTTCAGTACGGTTTTTTGAGGCTTTTCCGGGCTTTTCTCCGTGTCTTTCATCTTCATCTTTTTGGCCATAAGCACACCGTCCATTTTGGCGGGTGCGGATTTGTTTGCTGCCATTTCCATTGCCACGGCAGGGGCTGCCATGGCCTTGGGAGAGGGAGGAGGGGACTCTATCGCTTCGTTTTCGGCATGGTCGTCATCATCTCTGGCCCTGACGTTGGTCGGTCTGACCTCGTCCTTTTTTCCGCTGGCCTTCTTTTCGATGTCTTCTACTTCTTTTTCGCTCAGAATTTTGGCTTGTGCGATGGCCTCCCGAATGCGAGCCAAATCCAGTTTCGCGGCCCTCGTGTTGTCGGCGGCGGTCATCGTCGTATCGGGGACCGAAATGCCTTTGGCCTCGAAAGTCGTTTTGGCCTCTCTTTGTTCTTGTGGGTCAATCTGTGGCTGCTCATGACCTACTCCGTCCCCGAGGCCGAGGCGTTTACTGGGTCCCTCTGTTGGGGGACAAGCCGACAAGAATAAGGCCAGACTTGTGGAAATCAGGACTTTGGCCAGGATGGATTGCGAGATTTTCATAAGACCTCCCCTTGGAAGAGCGAGAATAATTCAGCGAAGTGTAGCTTGTTGCTTGGCGGACTGGCAAGAGTCAGCCCAAAGATGGGTCGTAACGATAGCCTGCTCCGTGGACGGTGAGGATGATGCGGGGATTTTTGGGATCCAACTCGATTCGTTTGCGAAGCTGTGAAATGTGTTGGTCGAGTGTGCGACTGCTGGGTAAGTAGTTGATTCCCCAGCATTCGTCCATGATCGTGTTTCGGTCCATGACCTCATTGGGATGGTCGGCAAAGAGTTTGAGAAGTCGCAGGTCCCGTAAGCTCAGCTCAATGACCTCTGTCCCCCTTCTCGCGCGCAATTCAGCCGGAGAGACCTCCAGGTCGCCAATCGAAAAAAGTGCTTTTGGCTCGGGTTCCGGTCTGCTGGCCAGGCAGCGGCGCGTGACCGCTCGTATTCTCGCGATGACTTCTCGCATGCCGAAAGGTTTGGTGATGAAGTCGTCGGCACCAAGTTCCAGGCCGACGACCTTGTCGATTTCTTCACCCTTGGCGCTTATGAATACGATAGGGATGTTGGAATTTTCTCCTCGAATCTTGCGACACAGAGCAAAGCCATCCATGCCTGGCATCATGATGTCGAGGCAAAGAAAATCCGGGGCTTCGTCATTGTATCGCTGCCATGCCTCAAGGCCGTCTTTGGCCTGGATGACTTGGTAGCCTTCTTCTTCCATGATTTCGCTCAGAGCCTGACGGGTCAAAGCGTCGTCTTCAGCGATGAGGACTTTCATGTATTCTCCCCGTCATTTTCATTGCTCTGTCCCCGGTTTTCTGCCCGGTTTTCTTTGGGTTTCTCTGGCTTGGGCGTTCGGATGCGGAATTCAAAACATGCGCCTTTGGGGCTGGGGAGTAGTTTCAAGTCGCCACCGTGTAGCCTTGCCAGATCTCGGGCGATGGCCAGACCCAGGCCGGTGCCCGTGGCCTGATCGGTGAGTTTTTCGCTGGCCCGATGGAAAGCTTCGAATATCCGGTCCTGCTGTCGCGTCGGGATACCGGGACCCTGATCGGCCACACGCACGACCAATTGTCGATTTTCCATACTGGTGGACACCAGTACCTGGGCCCCATCCGAGGCGTACTTTTCAGCGTTGCTCAGCAGATTGCCCAATATTTGCTCCAGGGCGTCAGCGTCTAGCATGACGATGTCGTGAGCGTTGGCTTCAAAACACAACTGCAGTTTCTTGCGTGCCATGGCTGGCTCAAATTGAGCGATGGTTGCTGCGATGACTTCATCGGGTTTTCGGGGTTTTGCGTACAGGGTTTCCTTGCCCCTCTCTTGGCGCGAAAAGGCCAAAATGTTGTTGATCAGGCGACCGAGCCTTGCGGTCTCGTCCAAGATTATGTCCAGACGTTGTTTGGCTTTCTTTTCTCCCGACAAGTTTTCGCCCAACATTTCTGCGTATAAGCGGATGTTGGTTAGCGGTGTACGCAATTCGTGGGAAACTCTGTTTACAAAACTGACCCGCTGCGCTGCTTCTCGCAGGCGCCGGAGATTGCTGCGGTAGAAAAAGATAGCCAGACCCACCAGCAACAGGCAGGCCATCACCAGGGTGGAGGTGAGACCAAAAAGTATGCTGCCGCTGTTAGAGCCCGCAAGCGCTGCGTCCGAAGCATGGTAGGTCAGACGCCAGGCGTCCAGTGGAGGATTGAGGGTCAGACTGGCATCAGGTGCCTCGTTCGTCTTGGGTCGATATTGGCCCCATCGATACCAGGTTTCGCCCATGGGACTGTCTAAGCTGATCAGGCCATCATTGAGCCCCTTGCTTGGCAAGGACCCGATGATGTCGGACCACAGGCGCATGGTGTTGACTTCGACTCCGGACAGGCTCCCATCGGGTTTGCGCTGCCAGTAGGCCAGGCGCATGTCCTTCCACGTCCATTTCTGCCAGCCTTTGCCTCCATGGATGGTTGGGGGTTGCCGGCAAAGCTGGCCCATGGTCACCCACAAAGGGTCGGCTCTGAGCAGAAAGGCTCGCTCCGTCTTCGTCCATGGAGGTCGCTGGGGTGGGTGGATGCGCTGGCATTCCCGGTCCAGTGCAAACAAGCTGTGCACATAGGGCGAGGATTTGGCCCGGTGCCGGAATTCATTTGTTCTTTCAGGCAGATTCCTCAAGAGTTCAGCCATTTGCTTTTGTCGTCGCGCCAAAAGCGTGTCTATGCTTGAGCGAACATCGCTCAGTGTCACTTCCAGCAGTCCTCGAAAACGGTGCCGCAGGATTTCTTGTTCATCCAGGGCGACCCGAGCGCCAAGCCAGGCCACAAGCCCCAGGGACATCAAGATAAGAACAGCAAAAGTGGCTGAGAGGCTTTTGGTCATTCAGTATCCCGACCCAGGGCCCCGGATGACTTGGATGGTTTGCAGCCTTTTGCGTTGCAAGGGCCAGACCTTTCGGTTCTTGAAATCTTCGGCTTCACGGGTCGCGTTTCTGCTCATTTCTTCGAGCATTGAAGAGCCGGTGGCCTTCGCTTCCCGAGCCAGGAAGGCGGCATTTTGCAGCATGAGTTTGATGGCTTCGTCCTCCGTGCCCTTGTCGCGGAGGCGTACGGCCTGAAGCGACTGGTCCATGCCCAACTGCTGAGCCACGGCGATGCGGACCTCCGTGTTGGTGGATGCCTGGACTTGAGCCTCATCGCTCGCGCTTTCATGTTTCACACGAAGCAGCAGTTCCCGCTGCATGCCGCTTTGCATCTCACCGTATTTCAGTTGAACCTGGGCCAAAGATCCCATGTAGTTTTCCGTTTGTGACTCGGGCGGTAGCACTTCGATTTCCAGCAAGAGATAGCTTTTTCGCCCGCTGTAGAGTTGTCCGATTTCCAGCTCCACCCGATCTTCGAGGATGTCGGCCTTTGCGTTTAAAACCCTCACGGGCTTGACCCATGGAGCGCATTCAATCACCAAATGCAGACCTTGAGCCACGACGTTCAGTCCCTTGCCGAATTCTCGCACAAAGGCCTCATGTAGTTGTTCCGGCTCGGCCACGAAGCTGTGGTTGCCCTGACTGGCGACCGCCAGGCGGGTGAGCAAGTCTTCATTGTAGTTCAAGCCCAGGCCGATGGTGGTTACCGCAATTCCCTCTTTGGCCAAAGACTCGCCCAGTTCCGCCAACTGTTCGGGGCTGCTGGGGCCCACGTTCGCGATGCCGTCACTCAGTAAGACGATCCGGTTGACCTGGCGCCGGTCGTGATGCTTGCGCAGCTCCACGGCCCCTTTGCTGACGCCTGCGAACAAGGCCGTGGTGCCGCCGCTTCGGATCGATTGGATGCTCGCCTGGACGGACGCCCTGTTGCTGATCTTCGCGGCGGGGTAGGGCACCGTGACCACATCGTCATAGGCCACCACGGAAAGCAGATCATCGTCGCGGAGTTGCTCGATGGCCATCTTGGCGGCCAGTTTGGCTTTGTGAAGCTTCTCCCCGGTCATGCTGCCCGAACGATCGAGCACGATGGAGACGTTGATGGGGGCGCGCTGATCCTCTTCGACCACGGGAGGAATCATCTTGATCATCAGGTAAGTCGTCTGCTGCCGGCCCGATAACAAGGCGCCATGAAGCAACTCAGCCTGCAAATGGAGTTGCTCCGGCGCGTCGGCCGCTTGCACCGCCCACGGGCCACATGCCAGCACCAGCATCGCCGTCAAAATACGCTTCATGATGGTTCCCATTTTGCCCTCCTTGCTTCGCGAGCACAAGTTCCGCGAAGGATAACGGGGTTCATTTACATTGAAGAGCATTTGTCCGAGGGGTGGGTTGGATTCCTGAAAACGAATTGTAAAAAAAATGAAAGCCGCATCGAATGGAAAACAACTCCTCAAGAAATTTCAGAGATTACCTTGTGTACCGCTTGCAGCAGATCGTCGACGTCGAAAGGTTTGTCGAGCAGGACTGCTGCACCCAGTCGCTCGGCTTCTGCATGTGTCTCTTCATTGCCAAAAGCGGTGATCAAGATTATCGGCACGGTCCAATCTGGCTCGCGTAGACCGGCCAGAACATCGAGTCCAGTCCAGCCAGGCATGCGGATGTCTGAAACGATCAAGTCGGGCGGGACCCGGCCTTCGGCGAGTAGTCCATCCGCTAGGTGGTCTAGCAATTCATTGCCGTCTGCCACTTCGTCCACGGCGTAACCCGCTCTTTTGAGGGCCCCCGCTAGAAGATCTCGCATGTCCTCGTCATCTTCGGCGAGAACTATTTTGGCCTGATGCAGTGAGTCTGTGCGTCTTTCAAGGGTTGTGCGGCGGACTCCGCCGCAACGAGTGCCCTGATAGCTGTGGGGCGAATTCCTTATCGTCCTTTCGGTTTCTGTGGGCATGGAGGACCTCCTTGCTGGGTCTGTCGATTAAATTGCAGGGCTGTTTGCGTCCTGTGTGGACCAAGTCATGCATCATCTGTGCCAGCGAAATCGCCTCAGGATTAGGTCAAATCAAGATGGCCATGGCGCAAATTGGACCACCGCAAGGCGGAAGGCTGTCCGAAACGTCGGCATTGTATTTGCGTAACGATTGGATAGGGGCGGCGTGTGGCGTCTTGCCACGTGAGGCGAAATGTCACATGCCGTACTGCTTGAGTTTTCTGTACAGTGTGCGGCGATCGAATCCGAGCACACGCGCGGCGTGGGCCTTGTTTCCACCGACGACATCCAGCACCTTGAGGATATAGCGACGTTCCACTTCGTGCATCGCTTGTAGCTTAGAGGGATCGCTGCTGGCCTCCACTACGTGCGATGTCCGGTAGTTTCTGATTCGCTCCGGGAGATCGTCGACGATAATCCGCTCGTATTCGGTGAGCGCCACGGCCCGTTCCATGCAGTTTTGTAGCTCACGTACATTGCCCGGCCAAAAATAGGACAGAAGTTTTTTGGCGGCAGAACTTGTTAATCCCTCGATGTTGCGGTTCGTTTTCTTGGCGAAGACTTCGATGAAGTGCTGCGCCAATAGCAAGATGTCGTTACCGCGCGAAGAAAGTTGCGGCACATTGATCTGCACCACATTGATGCGATAGAGCAGGTCTGCACGAAAGCGCTTTTGCTGCACGTCCTCTTCCAGATCGCGGTTGGTCGCGGTGACCAGGCGGATGTCAAAGGACACTTCAGAGGTGCCGCCCACCGGTCGAACGCATCGCTCCTGTAGCGCCCGGAGCAGCTTTGGTTGCAATTTCAGTGGCAGCTCGCCGATCTCATCAAGAAACACCGTGCCTCCACTCGCTTGCACAAGGATACCCGGCTTGGCGGATCTGGCGTCGGTGAAGGCCCCCTTGGCGTGGCCGAAGAATTCATTTTCCAGGAGATGCTCGGGCAGCGCCGCGCAGTTCACCGCCACGAATGGCTTGTCGCGTCGACGTCCTCGGCGATGCAAGGCGCGGGCCACAAGCTCTTTGCCCGTGCCCGTTTCTCCGACTATCAGAACGCTCGTCTGCTTGTCTGCCATCCGTTCCAGCAGGTGATAGACCTTCTTCATTGCCGTGCTGGCTCCAATGATTTTATCGTCGAATGGCGTGGACAGGGCCACGACATCACGGAGGTGCTTGACTTCTTCCTTTAGGGAATGGTGACGGACAGCCCGTTCCAAGGTGAGCGCAAGTGTTTCGACATCAAGAGGTTTGGTGATGAAATCGTAGGCACCTGCACGGATCGCTGCAATGGCTGTTTCCATGCTGCCGAAGGCGGTGATCACCACCACCGGAAGGCCCGGACGATTTTCTTCTACTCGTTTGCAAAAGTCGATTCCATTGATGTCGCTCATGTTGAGATCGGTCACCACCGCATCGAAATTCTCGGCCAAGAGCAATTGCAGTGCTTCCTTTGACGAGTTTTTCCATTTCGATTGAAATCCCCACTCTCGCAGGCGACGTTCCAGCAACTCGCACATGTCCTGATCGTCATCAATGATGAGAATTTTGGCGTCCATTAGTCCACGACCGATGGTAGGTAGATTGTGAAGCAACTTCCTTTGCCAATTTCGCTTTTGACCTCGATCCAGCCCCCGTGATCATCAATGATGGCGTGGACAATGGACAAGCCCAGTCCTGTGCCCTGATCAACATCCTTGGTGGTGAAGAAGGGATCAAAGATATGGGGCAGGTTGCTCTCGGTGATACCTTCTCCTTGGTCTTCCACGGTGATACGGCAGTAGTCTTGTTCGGGGGTTTCGGGACTTGCCGGTGGCTTCCTGTGCTCGATGGATACCCCGACGGAAACCTGCCCCCCGTTGGGCATTGCGTGGATTCCGTTGGTGATCAAGTTGGTAAGTACTTGCTGGAGCTGGTTTCGATCGGCGAGAGCTTGTAACGGATCGCCTTCTTTGACAACAAGCGATACGCCGCTCTTTTTTTCGAGTGATTCGAGCATGGTCACCGTGTCGAGGGCCAATTGAAGCACCGCAACCTGTTCCTTTTTCGGTGCCTTTCGGCGGGAGAATCGCAGCAGCTGTTGAATCTTCTCCTTGATGCGTTTTGTCTGTCTGCAGATGACCCGTGAGCTCCCGACAGCGTCCTCTCCCTGGACTTGCCCTGAGAGAATCATCTTCGCGTGACCGTCGGCCACATTGAGCGGCGTGCCGATTTCATGAGCAATGCCGGCAGCGAGTTTGCCCACGGTGGCAAGGCGTTCTGCATGGAAGAGCTGGGTTTGAGCTGCCAGAAGAGCTTGCTGCTCGCGGATTAGCTCGTTGTGTGCTGTGGCCAACTTGGCCGACATCAGATTGATCTCGCCAGCGAGTTCCGTCAACTCATCTCGTCCGGCAATCTCGAGCGGGGTTTTATAGCCACCCTCGCCCACGGCTCGGGCTTTGGCGATCAGCTTCCGGATCGGACGGCCCATCCAGAAAATGCCGAGTCCCAAGGAGAGCGACAGATTGATCATCAGAATGACCAAAACCGCGATCGCGAGCCGCCACGCAGTTGATCGGACGTACTCCTGCTGGTCGGCAAGCGAGGTTACGATCACAATCGCTCCCGGACGATTTTCCTTGATCTGCACGGGTGTGAACGTACACAGCACTTCCTCATTCGGGATGCTGTCATGGACGATCGATACGACTTGACCGTCTGCAAGCTGCCCCAGATCGTCTGCACTGAGGCGTGGGCATCGAATGCTTAATCGGTCTCCATGCTTCAGGTCGACCCATTGTATACCGACATCAGAATCTCTGGCGGCGACATCTTTCAGAAATGCCAGGGCGCGTTGTTTGCCGGAGATATCCCAGGTGTCGGACGTTGCAGCTGCCAGTGCGTGGCCCAGGAGCCGGGCGGCCTGGGCTTTTTCCGCACGAAAGGTTTCTACCTCTCGATGCATGGTCAACCATCCGTGGACCGCTAATACCAGGCACATGCCTGTCAACATGCCAGCGGCGAGCTTGAGGACGAGACGCATCTTTACGCATCCCACGGAGGTTTTGGGGCCCAGCTATTTTCAAGGCAAGCCATCGACAATTGCCCCTTCCACGCTGCACGTTATGAACTCATCGTGGAGCCGGAAAATTCCCGCACTTTCACCAGTGAGGCATTATGTCTCAGGTTTTTGGCCCTGCGCTTTCAAGTGTCTTGGGAATACTCAATTCTCCGGCTGGCATGAAACATGCTTATTCGAAGAGCAAAGAGCGCAAGGATCGGCTCAGCTCGGAGGTTTGAATGAGCAAAAATGTGCACATTGGCAATTGGCCCCGTTCTTCTCGGTGGCCCATCGCTGGCGCACTGATCGGATTCACAATGCCCTTTGGCCTGGTGCTGTTGTATGCGGCGCGGTCGGGGCAGGTGCCGACACTTCATTGGATGGCTCGCGAAGTGGCATCTCGACCGTTTGTTTACGCCTATATCACCTTGTCCAGTCTTGTTGTTTTTTTGCTTCTTGGGCGTCGTATTGGCGGACAACTCGACAGGTGGCAGGTTCTGTCATGTACCGACTCACTCACAGGCCTGTGGAATCGTCGATTGTTGAGCGATCGAATTGCCGAGGAGCTAAAAAGAGGAGACCGGCAAGGCCCATCCTTGGCGGTCCTCTTCGTCGATGTCGACAGGTTAAAGCAGATCAATGACGGCCAGGGTCACGCCGCTGGTGATTCCGCAATTTGTTTCGTGGCAGACTGCCTCAAGCAGACCTGCCGGATTACGGATTTTATCGCACGCTATGGCGGGGACGAGTTTGCGATCGTCGCCCCGGGTCTCGACAGTCAGAATGCCAAGATGCTGGCCGAGCGCATCCGTTCGGTCGTTTCCAAGGGATCCGAATCATGCTCAAAAACGCCTGATTCAGAGATGTCGGTGTCGATCGGTGTCGTTGAGGTAAAGGAACCATCCGGGGTCCAACCCCTGTCGGTTTTGGAAGCGGCAGACAAGGAGCTTCATGCGGCAAAGATCACTCGCAACTGCGTCAAAACTGAAGTTTTGTAGGGATGTTGAGCGCGGGATGTTGAGCGCGGGATTGACAAGCTTGGCGGTCAGATGCGAGCCTTGTCGACATGTCCATTGCCGAATTCCTACAGAGTGTTGACGGCTTCACGGGTATCGAGGCTGTTGAGATGGCCAACATCGCGCGCTCGGCCAGGGCGAAATTCTATGGCCACGGCGATTACCTCATGCGTCGGGGCGATCCGGGCGACACCATGCACATCCTGCAGGAGGGGCGGGTGCGTGTGCTCTTGCTGGATGATGCAGGCCAGGAGAAGTCGGTCGTTTTTCTCGGGCCGGGTGAAGTGCTCGGCGAGATGGCTCTGTTGACCGGCGAGCCCCGGGTGGCCGATGTGGTGGCCGACGGGCCGGTGACTTCCGTCGTGTTCCAACGAGACATCATTCAGCCACTACTTGAAGAGTATCCCGTCTTGGCCGGATTTCTGACCGAGATCTTGGGCCAGCGCCTGGAGGCCCGTGGCGGCATCGAAAAGGTGGGCAAGTATCGCCTCTTGGGCAAGCTTGGGGAGGGCAGCACTGGCAAGGTCTACGAGGCCTTGCATCCTGGGCTCAATCGGGTCGTGGCGATCAAGATGCTTTCTCATAGCCTGGTCTACGACCCCCAGTTCCGGGATCGTTTTTTGGAAGAGGCACGCACCGTGGCCGGCTTTACGCATCCCAACATCGTGCAGGTCTTCGATATTGAGAATGCCTACGCCACTGTTTTCATCGTCATGGAGAAACTCTCGGGCCACGATCTGAGCTGGCTGATGCGCAAGGAAGGAAAACTGGAGCCCCATCGGGCGGCCTCCATCCTGAGGCAGGTGGGGTCGGCTTTGGCCTACGCCCATGCCAGGGGTTTTGCCCACCGGGATGTCAAGCCCGCCAATGTGGCCATCGACAATAATCGTGTGGCCAAGTTGATGGATTTCGGCTTGGCCAGGCCTATTCCAGAGGACGCGGAGGGCAAGCGTTCCAGCACCGTGGATGGGACACCTCAGTACATCGCGCCGGAAACGGCCTTGGGCCACTCCGGGGATGGCAGAGTGGACATCTACGCCCTGGGGGTTGTGGCTTTCGAGATGCTGACGGGAAGGCTGCCTTTCAAGGCGGACACGGTGCGCGCCATGTTGCGAGCTCATGTGTATGAACAACCCGCGGATATTCGCAAGCTGGTGCCGGATGTGCCGGAGCGCCTGGCTGAATTCATCCAGGGAGCCTTACACAAGAAGCCGGACAAGCGGTTGGCGGATTGGGATCGCATCCTCATGTTGCTGGACATGGAGGGCGAGGCACCTGCCGTCTGGTCGAATGCCCAGGAACAGATCCTGCGCATTCGATACCAGCCGACCATGTCCGAGCGGGTGGACAAGGCGATGGAAAAACTGGTGACTGATTTGCATCCCCTGGAGGGGGTGGAGGTGGCCACTGGACATGTGACGCCGGCTGGAGTTTATGGCCGAGAAGGAGATCAAGAATGAGCGGTGGCATCCACGACACCCTGGTTGGCATGGAGCCTGTGGTTTTAGATGAACCGATTGACGGCGTGGCCTCTCGAGAGCCGGCTAAGATGACTCCGGTGCGTCGCCCTCGGAAGGAAAATGAGGCACCCTTTTTGCCTCAGGCTCCGGATTCGATGCGTGGGACCGGCTTGAGTCGGTCTTATATGGAGGAGTTGGTGCTCAAGCATTTCTTTCAGGCAGGCGATCTGCGCGGTTCGGATGTGGCGAGGCGCACCTGTTTGCCCAATTCCATCGTCGAAGAGCTCCTGACTCACTTGCGCAAGCAAAAATTTCTGGACCTCAAGGGTTCGGGCGGTATCGGTCTTGGCCACTCGAGCATGATCTTCTCCATGACGGAAGCCGGCTTCAGCTATTGTGAACACACGATGGAGCGGGACCAATACGTGGGCCCGGCACCGGTGCCTTTTCGATACTACCTGCAGGCGGTGGCTGCCCAGAGCATTCGAGGCGGTTCTCTGCAAAGGGCGGATATTGAGGATCACTTTGGTGATTTGGTGTTGAAAGACGATGTCTTCGACTCCATCGGTCCCGCCATGAACAGCGGCAAGGCCTTGTTCTTTTATGGGCCGCCGGGCAACGGCAAGACCGCAATCTGTGAGCGCATGACCCACTGCTTTGGTGGTGACGTCTTCGTGCCCCATGCGATCATCATCGACGACTTCGTCATCAAGCTCTTTGACGAGACCATCCACAAGAAGGCCAAGGCCAAGCGACCACGTGGCCTCGATCATCGCTGGGTTCTCTGTGAGCGGCCCATGGTGGTGGTAGGTGGCGAACTGCAACTCGAGGACTTGAACCTGACCTATTCTCCGCAGGTCAAGTACTACGAGGCCCCGGTGCAGATGAAGGCAAACTGCGGCATGTTGCTGGTGGACGACTTCGGTCGACAGACCGTATCACCCAAGGCCTTGCTCAATCGCTGGATCGTGCCCTTGGAGAGCGAGGTGGATTATTTGACCATGCACACGGGCAAGAAACTCCGAATTCCATTCGACGTCTTCGTGGTTTTTTCCACCAACCTGGATCCCAAGGAACTGGTGGATGATGCTTTCTTGCGGCGGGTTCGCTACAAGCTCGAGGTGAGCCGACCGAACCGAGATTTGTTCACGTTGATTTTCAAAGCCGAATGCGGCAAGCGGGATGTGGCTTGGGATCCGGATCTGGTGAACTATCTCATCGAGCATCACTACACGCCCAACAACCGCCCCTTCAATGCTTGTGAGCCAAGGGATCTACTGGCGCAGGTGCGCGATCTTTGTGCCTATCGGGGTGTTGCGCCCCAGATGTCCAAAGACGTCTTGGACAGGGTGGCCCATAACTATTTTGTGAAGTTTGACTGAGATGTAGATTTACAGCGCGTATTTGGCGCAGCCTTCCAGTTGGCCGCTGACCGCGGTGCCGCTGCAATAGGGCGCAGTGGATAGCTCCCGCAGGACAAAGTGCAAGCCGTTAGATTCCAGGGTGATTTCGGATGTGGGATGGGTGGAGCAGTTGCCCACGTTGGGTCCGTCGTGGACCTCCAGGTTGAGAGAACCGCTGGCTGCTCTTGGGGTGTCGTTGGGCAAGGTGCCTTCCCATTCGAACTCAAGGCGACCGCCTCCTTCGAAGTAGACTCGAAGGGAGCAAAGGGAGTCCTCGCAGACATTGGTCAGAGCGTGGCCGGCCAGCCCAATACGACCTTCCACGGCTTGTCCGTCCATTGTGCCCTGGTAGGCCAGTTCGCCGGCCTGGCAGGTCAACAAGCCGGCATCTGTGTTTTCCTCTTGGCCACCGGTTCCACAGCCAATCCAAAGCAGGCAGAAGAGCGTCGTGGAGATTGTGCGTATCATCATGGTGCCTTTCTTTTCTTAGCTTGATTTTCTTCGCCCGAGTAACAGGGCCGGAATCAAGACAAACCCAGCCCAGAGCGCCAGCAGGGCAAGGCCGGCCGAGAGGCGACGTTCGGCGACGTCTTCTTCCATCGATGCCTGGTCCGGGTAGGCAGCCACCGCGGTCATGAGTTGAGGTGAAAGCTTCGCGCCGTGTCCCTTCGTGTCCGGATGGTCAAACACCATGCGGGCTTGGCGCTCCAGGTACCAGGGGCCGGGTACCAAGTAGAGGCTTGGCGCGCTTTGTCCGGCAGATGGAAATCGATCTTGTATGGCCTTCCGCCAATCCAAGAGGGCCCAGATGGGTCCTTCGGCCTCGTCTTTGGTTTTCAGCGGCACGAAGGCATAGGTTTCGACATTGCTTCGCTGGATCTCCTTGCGCGTTTCGGGATCTCGTTCTACCCAGTTGTCTTCAATGCGCAGGTTGACCGCCCCGTCTATGTCGATCCTCATTTGTTTGGCGACGACGACCCGACCCCAGCCGCATTGTGCCGGATCGGATTTGAGGTTTGTGGCCTCGACTTCGCAGGCTTCTCCGCCGACGCCAAGCCAGAGATAGGGCCACTGGGTTCCCAACACCGGGCCGGCCAGGATGCCCGTCGAGCCGATGACGATGATCCAGATCCAGTGGGTCAGGGTCTTTCGAAAAACGATGAGCAGAGGCGTGACAAGCAGCAACTGCCCAAACCAAACACCGAAGAGCAAGGCACCCTGGTCGCTGGCATAGATGGTGAAGGCCGGCGCGATGGCCAAGAGCAGAAAGAAAGAAGAGCCCAACAAGAGCTTGCCGAGAAAGCGTTTGGTGTAAGACATGGGCTTATCCTATCTAGCTGCTGCCGTGGCTGTCCAGCCCAGGCCGTAGATGGTGGTCTGGCGCATGTAGCGTCCATCGACGTCTACGTCTGAGGGCGCATTCAAATTCGCTATGATGGAAAAGTCGTTTGCGCCCTTGAAGAATCCGCGCTTTGGATCCGCCAAGAGAATTTTTGCGCCGCTCCGGTGATGCGCTCTAAGCCAGTCGATGATTTGGTTCGTGATGGCTGCATCGTAGCTCATGTCTCCGGCGAGGATCAGGTCGGCGCTCGTTGTGTCGGGTGCCTGCATGGGATCGCCGTGGCGTCCGCGGACAAGCGTATGGTTGAGGGCGGCATTGAGTCGTAACGCTTCAATGGCGAGTGGGTCTACGTCCCAGGCTTCGACCTCGATGGCACCGCAGAGAGCGGCCGCGATGGCTTCGATGCCGCCTCCGCAACCGATGTCTAAGACCCTGCGTCCCTTCGCCAGCTCGGGGTGATCCAAAAGATACCTGGCCAAAGCCTGTCCCCCGGCCCAGGCGAATCCCCAGAAGGGTTCATCCAAGCCCAGTTTCTCGAGGTCCTGATCGGATGCGCGCCACAAGGGGCATGCCTCGGTGATGAGGTGCATCCGGATCTCTGGACAGAGAGGGGGAGAGCTGATGCGGGTGTGCTTCAGGATGATTTGTCGTGGGTCCACTGATGCTCAGGGTTGATAAAGTTGGATGCGCTTTTGGGGAACTCGCTGAGCGAGCCGGCGCATGGATTGGCCTACTTGTTCGACGATCTCGGCTTTGTTCAAGGTGAGGAGTTTTCGGGCGCGCATGAGCCAGCGACCGGCCACCATGACCGAGTCCACGTCGCTCGCGCGGGCTGAGTAAACCAGGTTGGCGGCCAGGTTGTGGGGAGGCTGCATGTGCAGGCCGTCGGTGTTCACCAGAATCAAGTCCGCGTCCCGGCCTGGGGCCAAATGCCCGAGTTCGTCGCCGAGACCGTAAACCGTAGCGCTCTCTCGGGTGGCGATGGTCAAGGTTTGGCCCAGGTTCATGCTCTCGGCGCTTTTGGTCTGTTGTTTTTGTGTCATGGCCATCAGGCGCATGCTCTCAAATAGATCCAGCGTGTTGTTGCTTACGGCGCCATCACTGGCCAGGCCGACGGGCACGCCGGCTTGTCGCATGGCGAGGATGGGGGCGGTGCCCATGGCCAATTTGAGATAGGTCTTGGGTGCGTGGGCCACGCCGGTGCCGTGTTTGGCCAGGATGCGTATGTCATCGTCGGTGGCGCCGCAGGCGTGGGCCACGATGCAGGGATGGTCAAGGATTCCCGCGGCTTCCAGTTGCTGAATGGGGGTCTTGCCGTGTTTTTCCAGGCTGACTTGGGTCTGTTCCGCGGTTTCGGCTGCATGAATATGCACGCCCAGGCCCAGGCGTTCGGCCCAACCAGCCGTCTCTTTGAGGAAAGTTTGGTCGCAGGTATAGGGGGCGTGGGGTGCCAGCCAAGTGGTGATGCGTCCGTTGGCGGCACCCTGATAGCGTTCGGCGAAACGGGCGGTGGCTTCAAGTCCGTCCAGGCCGCCGGAGCCGAAAACAGCCCAACCCAGCGCGGCACGAGTCCCTGCCTCGGCGACGGCTTGGGCTGCTCGATCCATGTGAAAGTAGTGATCGGCCACAGAGGTCACGCCGGCTTCGATCATTTCGGCAAGGCCTAAGAGCATGCCCCAGTAAACGTCCTCTGGCTGGAGGTTGCTCTCCAGCGGCCACATGTATTCGTTGAACCAGTCCTCCAGGTTCACGTCTTCGGCCAGGCCGCGAAAAATGACCATCGGCACATGGGCATGACAATTGATAAAGCCCGGCATGGCCAGCTGCCCACGGGCTTCGACCAACTCCTTGCATTGGCCTGGGCTTATCTCGCCCGTGGGCTCCAGGGCCTCAATCTTGCCCTCATGCACGAGAATGTCGCGATGCGACAGGAAATCAACTTGATCATCATGTGCTTGCAGGACGGTGCAGTCTTGAAGCAGCAAATCGTTCAACGAGGACTCCTCCGTATTTCGATAATAGAATGCCACAAAGCCACTCCGTCCCCGTAGGAATCTCGAAAAAAGTTTCATATTGAAGCTTGACGATAAGTGGAGTAGACTTATCTTGTTTGTGTGAGAGTGGCCAACCATGGTGGCTGGCTACATGATAATCGATTTGCGTGGAGGCGATCTGCCAACCCCGGCCCCCTGTGCGGGTCGCCTCCGCGCAGTTGTTTTTTTTGTCTTTTTACCTACTCTGTCCCCAAAAGAATCCAAGATAAGAATCTCAGTAAACGGTTTGCCCTGGCTCGCTTAATTCTGTTAGCCTGCGGGCTTCGAACCTGTGGACTTGGAGGCGGACATGGATATTCGTGGACGAAGTGCCATTGTGACCGGCGGAGCGAGTGGCTTGGGCGCTGCCGTGGTGGATGCCCTGCTTGAGCGTGGTGCCAAGGTGGTGGTGGCGGACCTTCAAGCGCCTAAGCGGGATTTGGGTTCTGACGCCAAGCACGTGACTTGCGATGTGAGTGATGAAGAATCGGTGCAGAAAGTCGTCGATGCGGCGGTGGCCATGGCTCCATTGGGTGCCTTGTTCAACTGTGCCGGTATTGCTGTGGCTCAGAAGACCGTGGGCAGAAAAGGCCCTCATGACTTGAAGGCCTTCGCCAAGGTGGTGACCGTCAATCTCGTGGGCAGTTTCAATACCCTCAGGCTTGCTGCCTGGGCCATGAAGGACAACGAGCCCAATGAAGGCGGTGAACGAGGTGTGGTGGTTAATACCGCCAGCGTTGCAGCCTTCGAGGGTCAGATTGGCCAAGTGGCCTACGCCGCCTCCAAGGGAGGCGTGGTGGCCATGACGCTGCCCGCTGCCCGCGAACTCGCTCGCACGGGTATTCGCGTCAACACCATCGCTCCTGGTCTTTTTGATACCCCCATGTTGGCGGGTTTGCCGGAAGATGCTCGCCGGAGTTTGGGCGAACAGGTGCCATTCCCGTCGCGCCTCGGTCATCCCGCCGAGTTCGCCAACATGGCCATGGATATCCTGGAAAATCCCATGCTCAACGGAACGGTTATTCGCTTGGACGGCGCTTTGCGCATGGGCCCCAAGTGAGTAAAGAGAGGTCGGCATGCTGAAAGGTCATCCCAAAGGTCTGATGGTGTTGTTTTTCGCCAATATGGGCGAACGTTTCGGTTATTACACCATGTTGTCCATCTTCGTACTCTATATCCAATCCAACTTTGGATGGGACGCCGAGACTTCGGGCCGAGTGTATGGTGCGTTCCTCTTCGGCATTTATTTCATGCCCCTGCTCGGAGGCTGGCTGGCCGACAAAGTGCTGGGTTATGGCAAGACCGTCGCTTTGGGCACGATTATTATGACCCTGGGTTATGCCTTGCTTGCCATCCCCACGGATACGGCCTTGTTCGTCTACGGATCATTGGCCGTCATTTGCATCGGCAACGGTTTGTTCAAGGGCAACCTTGTCGTCATCGTGGGCAATCTTTACGGCAAGGACAAAGGCTCTTTGCGGGATGCCGCGTTCAATATCTATTACATGGGCATCAACATTGGTGCCTTCTTTGCTCCCTATGCAGCCACCGCCATCGGTGACTACATGCGCGAATCATTCGGCGCCACCATGGCCGAGGGCTACAACGCCGGCTTTGCGGTGGCGGGCCTGGGCCAGATTCTTTCCCTGGTGGTGTTTTTGGCTCTGCGCAAATACTACAAGGACGCCGATTACCGAGCGCATGAGAAGAAGGGCAGCGACGAGGAAGAAGAACTCACGCCCAAGCAAAGCCGGGACCGGGTTGTGGCGTTAATGATCATTTTCGCCATCGTCATCTTCTTCTGGATGGCTTTCCACCAAAACGGTTTCACCATGACCCTGTTCGCCAAGAACTACACGGTCGGCACGGTCAGTCCGCTGACTTATATGTTGTTCAATCTGCCTGCCTTGTTGAGCATCATCGCCATTATCTTGGGTCTGGTTTTTGCCTTGAAAAAGGGGACGGCTGCCTGGCTGCGGGGCGTGGCTGTGGTTCTTGTTGTCGGCGGCGGCGCATTTGCGGCCTACAAGTACACCTCTTTCCAGGACCATCCCACCCAGGAAGTCGTCGTGGATCGCATGAGCGATGTGGGCAATGCCCAGGCGCAGAAGGAGGCCTACCTGAATCGACCCTTGTCGGCAGAGGCCAAGTGGGTGGACAAGATCGACGTAATTCCAGAGAAGACGGGACGGGAAATTGCCGAGCGACTCAGGGCGGATGGTGTCTATACGAACACTGATTTTCGTTTGCCCCTGCTGACGATCTATCGCGTTTACAACGACAGAATTTTAACGAAGCCTTACCAGGGTGAGGGCGCGGATTTTTTCACCACCCTGAACTCGAGTAACTTGTCGGGGGCGGGCAAGATTTCGGCCCTGTACCGCAAAGTCAGCGCGGCAAAAAAGACCTTGGCCAAGCAGAAGATCGCAGGTGAGCTCGAGGGAACCAGCGCCGACATCATCGCACAGCTTGAGAAGCAAACCGCTACGGACGAGCAAGCGTTGTGGAAGCAGGTCATGGTCCTGGGAGACAAGGCCCAGGCTCTTCGTCTGGAGCGGGAAGAGAAACAGGACGGGATGAGTGATGAGGCGATAGAGAAACTACCCGCCGATCCCATGGTGCAAAAGCTTGAGCCCTTGTTTGTCGTGGCCCAGCATCTGGCTCGTCTGGAAGAAGAGGCCTTGTTGGTCGCGAGGCAGAGCGTGGGGGCGCAGCTGCCTGCCGGCGAAGAAGTCCAAGAGATGCAGCAGGACGCCGCCGCCATGATCGGCGGCTTGGTCTTCGAAGCCAACTTCTTCCGTGAATTGGCCATCAGCCTGAGCAAAATTTCGGACAGGACCTTCGCTTCCGCGCTTGTTTACAAGGTGCCGGGGCGCATCTCGCCCGAGCTTTTCCAGAGTTTCAATCCCATCTTCATCGTCTTTTTGACACCCTTGATCTTGGGTCTCTTCGCCTTCCTCAATCGGCGGAAAAAAGAGCCCAGCTCACCGGCCAAGATCGGTATCGGCATGTTCATCACGGCCCTGGGTTTTGGCCTCTTGGTCTTGGCTTCCTGGGGTCTGCAGAGCGTTGCGGAATTGGGCGGGGGTCGATCCGGCGTTCTGGTTACGCCCTACTGGTTGATCATGACCTATCTGACCTTGACGGTGGCCGAGCTTTTCTTGAGCCCCATGGGCTTGTCCTTCGTGTCCAAGGTGGCGCCGCCCAAACTGCGCGGATTGATGCAGGGCGGTTGGCTGGGCGCTACGGCGATCGGCAACCTCTTGGCGGGTCTGGTGGGTCATTTCTACTCGGGTTGGGAGCTGTGGCAATTCTTTTTGCTTTTGTCGGCAGCGGCCCTGATGTCCTCCTTGGCTGTGTTGGCCTTGCTGAAAAGGCTCAGAACCGCCACCGAGTCATGAGTCCCTTTGCGCGGTGATCACCGCGTGACGCTTGCCGAGATACCGACGTGATCCGAGGCGTAGACTCCGTCGACGGCTAAGTCCAAAATTCTTTCGATGGCTTCGGGGACAAAGTCGGAAGAGTTCGCTCTGATCCAAAGATAGTCGATTCTTACCGAGGGCTGGACCGAGGGAAATGTGTATCCGTCTTCATTCGGGTGCAAGCTTGCCCAGGCATCGGAGAAGTCGGCCTGGCGCAGGCTTGAAGAGACGTCTCCGGCGGGGGCTTCGTTCATGTCGCCGGTCAAGAGGATGACTTCTTGTTCTTGGGCAAAGGAGGCAAGCTCTGGCAGGAGGGTTTGGATCTGTAAGAGGCGAGCCTCGCTGCTTTGGTGATCCAGATGCGTGGTGGCAAAGACCACCGGCCCCTGAGGCGTGATCACGCGGCTCAAGATGGCTTTGCGTGGAAACAGGCCAGCCGGTAAATCGACCACCGTCGAGGAGGCCAGTCGATGAGGGGAGGCCACGGCGAGGCCTTCGTCATATCTGTCCCAGGACCAATGGGTGACTGTGCGGTGGAGATAATAGGTCTTCTGAGTCAGGACTTCGAGGGCGGACAGAAGTTCGGCCAGGTTGTCGCTGGCGTTCGGTTCCGAACAAACCTCCTGAAATCCAAGCAAGTCCGGATCGACCGTGGCAATACCGGCGGCCAGAATGGGCAGACGTCGATCCCAGTCGTCCATCAAGCAGCGCAGGTTGAGGCTAAGCACGCGGAGTCTTCCGGGCACCGAGACCTCAATTTTGGGAGCATCTTCCGGCGACCATCCATCGGAACTGCCAACACGCCCATCGTCGGCCCGATCGCAGTAGGCCCAGGCTCCAGTCTGGTATCGAACTCGCGCGGCCCATGAAAAAGTCCCCGCCTCGAAGGCTTGCACTACCCCCATCCACTCGTCGTTGTTCCCGCAGTCGGCACATGCAGCATTGAAATCGGCTGGGAGCCAATGCCAGGTCCCGTCAGTCGGAGCGACCTGCGCCGGCCCCATGCCCAGTTCGACCTCCAGGGCGGGGTTCGCCCCAGCAGAAGGAGTTACGCCTTCCACCCAGATTCGAGCATACAGCCTTTCCGTGAAATAGCCGTCGGCAGCAAGGGTGGCAATGGGCCATTGGGTGGCACACCAGATTTCCGGTCCCGGCCCGGGGCCGCCATCACCATCTTGCGCATCGTAATCGGCGCCGTCGGGCAAGCCATCCCCGAGTTCAGTGTCTCCGTCTGTGCCTGCATCGGCCCCGTCGGATCCTGCATCGGCCCCGTCGCGCTCCGTATCAGCAGCATCCGTCACTGAGCCGTCTCCGTCCCCCGATGCGGCATCCGATGCGGCATCCAGGTCGGCTCCAGCATCTACGCCTAAATGAGGGGTTTCACAGGCGAAGAACAGAAGGGCTGTCATCACGAACAAAAAGTCTACCTTGACTGAAGGCTTCATATCTCGCACTATATTCACATGAGACGGATTCACAACACCCTGACCATCACGCTGGCCTTTATGGCTACAGCGGGCATGCTCAACTGGGTTTCCACATGTTGTTGTGGCCGTTCTCTGATTTTAGAGGCTATGGAAGGCGGTTGTGCCAGCGAAACGCATGGGCATGAAGGCGGTCTGGCCGACTGCGACCACCACCACGGCCATGTGGCGCATCATTTGCCGGGGCAGCACGATTCGGGTTGCCATAAGCGCGGTGCCGAGCAGTTCTTGGGCGAGCAGGATGGGTGGGATGATTCCCTGGCTTGTTCGGCACCGATTTTGCTGCCGATTCCAGTGTTTTTGGCCCCAGGCCCGATGGGGTCCGCTGGAGAGGGCAGGGCAAGCCAAGTAGATGATGTTCGCAGGGACAAGGCCCAGGCGCTGGGCCGGCTTGAAGCGGTTCGATTGCTGATCTGATTTTCCTTTTTCAATAACTGAATCCAGAAATTCGGCGTGGGTTTCGCGTCGCATGGGGCTGTCTTGCGGCCTCTGCGATGGGGAGGTCTTTTTCAGGTGACATTTTTGCGATGGACGATCATTGGGTCTTGCTTGGTGCTTGCTGTTTCGGCTTGCCATCGGGCACCGGCACCCATGCCCGATCTTGGGCTGGACATACCCAGGCCGGGCTCGAACTTGGCTGGTTTGGAGCGGTTTTTGAAAGAATATGGGATGGACTCTAAGCGTGTCGCCCCAAGTCAGGTGATGGGTGGGGCAGGGCAGGGCGAGGCCGGGATGAGGCGCCTGGCCCTGGAGCGGCATCCCCAGGTCGTGGCGGCCAGCTTGGCGGTAGCAGAGGCCGAGGCGGCCCTGCGGCGTGATGGCCAATGGCCCAATCCAGGATTGGAGGGCAAGTTGGTCTTCGACATGGAGGGTCGACCGGCCGGGGAGGGTGCGCTGAAATTCGCCATCCCCCTGGGGGGTCGGATCGGAGCGGCGCATGATCGGGCTTTGGTGGCCTTGGAAATGGCCCATCTCAATCTGGATGCCGCCCGCAAGCAGGCGCTGGCTCAGGTTGAAAGGGCCTTTGCTGCCCTCAGTCTGGCCCAGGCGCGACTTACTTTGTTTGAGCAATTGCGGCAGCGCTCGGCCCAATATGCAGATTTGGCCCGGTCGCGGCGCGAGGCTTCGATAGCCGACTCGGTGGACGTGGCCCTGGTCTTGTCAGATGCAGCCCGCGATCGAAGGCGGGTGGCCAGGGCGAAGGCCGGGGTTCGCAAGGCCCGGGTTGAATTGTTGCGGCTTTGTGGGCTGCGAGCTGCTGCTCCAGGCAAGTTGTCAGTGGCGCCTCCCCAGCGACAGGATTTGGCCGAAGATTTTGAAAGCTTGCGAAAATCTGCTTTGAAATCCAGCGATGCCCTGGGCAAGGCGCGCTTGGCTTTTCGCTTGGCGGATCGACGTTTGGCCTTGCATCTGGCCGAGCAATGGCCGGACCTGACTCTTGGACCTGCCATCGTGGGTGATGCTGGAGGTGTGGCACTGGGACTGGCGGTGGGGATGGAAATACCCATGCTGCATCAAAGGGGTGGGCAGGTGGAAGTGGCTCGTTTGCAGCGGGAGGCGGCTGCCGAGGCCCTGCGTCAGCAGGCCCGGGATCTGACGGCCCGGTTGGATGCCTCCTTCATCGAACTCGATGCACTAAAGGCGGAACTGGACGGACTGCTGAAATGCCGAAGTGCGATACGCATCCGGTCGGCTGGATGTACTGCGTCTGCTGGGCGTCCATCGGGCTTTCGCCAATTTAAAACTGGAATACCTGGAATTGCTGCATGCGCAACGCATAACCCTCATCGGCCTGGAAGCCGAGGTGGGTCGCCCCCTGCGTCTGAAATCCGAGGAGGTCTCACCATGAATTCTATACTCAGAACGTGGTTCTTATTGGGGGCATGCACATGGATACTTACCGCATGTGACTCGCATCATGTTGAAAATCAAGAACATCATCCGGGGACAGAGCACGTTCACACGGGGACAGAGCACGATCATGCGGGGACGGAGCACGATCATGATCATACGGGGACAGAGTACGATGATCATGCGGGGACCCAGCACCACGATCCGGGGACAGAGCACGATCATGATCATACGGGGACAGAGCACGATGATCATGCGGGGACAGAGCACCACGATCCGGGGACAGAGTACGATGATCATGCGGGGACGGAGCACGATCATGCGGAGCATGAGCACGGAGATGATTGTCTGGATGCGGAGTTCGTCAAGGCCCTGCCTGGCGTGATGCTGGGGTCTGTTGAGCTTTCCGCATTTGCCCCCCATCTTAAAATCCCGGGCCGGGTTCGGGTGGATCCGGACCGGCGCGTGTCGGTTTCTGCCCCTGTGGGGGCGCGCATCCAAACTTTGGATGCACCGCCTCGCGCCACGGTCACCGCGGGGCGACGTCTGGCTTGGCTGCAACTCATCGATACGGACGTCCGACACCAGCAGATCAAGGCGGTGGAGTTTCGAGCCGAACTTTTGGCCGCCGAGACCGAACGGGATCGAACCCGGCGCTATATGAAGGCCCTTCAGTCCAAGGGGGCGACCGTGGCCACCGAGTTGAGCCGGGTCCGGGCTGACCTTGGGGTGGCGGAGGCGCAGGTTCGCTCACGTGACAGTGCCCTGAAGGCTGTCTTGGCCAGCTTGCGCCTGGCGGGTTTGAGCGCTAGCCAGCTTGAGGCCTTGGCGCAAAAGGGTCAGGTGGTGACCCATATTGCGCTAAGGGCCCCAAAGCTTGGTCAAGGCCTGGATTTGGAAGTGGCTGTCCGATCGGTGCACGCAGGGCAGACCGTGGCACCTGGAACCCAGCTTTACGAGTTGGTGGCCCTGGATCGCTTGCAGGTTGTCGGTGAGGCCTTCGAAGCCGACCTGGAGGTGGTGCGTCGGGCCATCCGGGAAAAACTCCCAGTGGGCCTGCTTTTTCCGGCCACCAAGGAGCATGTAGAGGGTCTGACCATTTTTTCGATGGAGAGCGGCCTGGATTCGGTCGACGAAGGACTGACGCGTTTCTTCCTTTGGTTGCCCAATAAGGTGCTCTACGAGAAAACGCAAGATGGACACCGCTATTTGGACTGGCGGCACCGGGCCGGCGCACGAGTGCAGGTACTGGTTGGTTTGACCGAGCCCAGCCTTCGAGTGGTCTTGCCCGCTGGGGCCGTTGTGCGCGAGCAAGGTCGTAGTTTTGTCTTCCGGATGGATGACCATGGTCACATAAGCCGACTCGCCGTGGGCTTAGAGCAGATTGACGACAGGCAGGCCGTGTTGAAGCAGGATGCGGATTTGCATGCCGGAGATACGGTTGTTCTTGAGGGCGCTTTGCAGGTTCAGTTGGCGATCAAGCAGAACACTCAACCCCAGGCACCCGCAGGCCATCATGGTCATGCTCACTAGAGTTTCTAGAGGAGGAAAGATTTTGCCATTTGAGTCAAGCATTCAAACGAATAGGCAGCAGAGAAGAAACTCTTGTGCCGTGTCGCGAAACGACATGGTGCCAGGTATTGAGGTGGCGAAATGCTGGATAAATTGATTCGAGCCAGTCTGGAGCACCGCCTCCTGGTGATTGTGGCGGCTGGCGTCCTCTTGGTTATGGGGGCTGTGGAATTGGCCCGGCGACCTGTGGATATTTTTCCTGATTTGAATCAGCCCGTGGTCACGGTGTTGGCCGAGGCGCCCGGCTTGGCACCGGACGAGGTGGAAACCCTCGTGACCTTGCCATTGGAGTCCGCTCTGGCCGGGGCGGCAGGGGTGGAGCGCATTCGTTCCACCTCTGGAGAGGGTTTGGCCATCGTGCGGGCAGATTTTGGCTGGGGCACGGATTTGATGCGCGATCGTCAGTTGGTCCAGGAACGCCTGCAGTTGGCCCGGGAGGACTTGCCGGTCGGGGTGGTGCCGGAGATGGCGCCCATATCCTCCATCACGGGGGAGGTGCTGGACCTGTCTTTGGTCAGCCCCGACGGAAGCCGGGACCCCATGGAGTTGCGTAGCCTGGCCGAGTGGGTGGTGCGCAGGCGTTTGATGAGCGTATCGGGGGTGAGCCAGGTGGTCATCATCGGGGGCGAGGCCAAGCAGTACCAGGTCTTGGCCGATCCCGATCTCTTGTTGCACCACGGCGTGGGCTTGATGGAATTGGCCGATGCCTTGGCCGAGTCCAGCCGCAATACTTCAGGTGGTTATCTCTTGAGCGGCTCTGGTGAGCGACAGGTGCGCAATCTGGGCCGAGTGCGGAATGTGAAAGACCTGAAGCGTGTGGTGGTGGCCGGACAGCGAGAGCGCCCTGTGCGAGTGGGGGATGTGGCCCAGGTACAAACAGGGCCTGCTTTCGCAAGGGGTGGGGCTTCGGTGGGTGGCAAGCCGGCGGTTATGTTGATGGTGTTCAAGCAACCGGAGGCCGACACGCTGGCCTTGACCGAGGCATTGGACAAGGAGCTCGACGCCATCGCTCGGGGGCTTCCGGCGGGCGTGGTCTTGGACAAGGATCTTTTTCGTCAGGCTCGTTTTTTGCGGCGGGGCGTCGACAACGTGATCGAAGCGCTCAGGGATGGCGCTGTTTTGGTCGTGATCATCTTGATGCTATTTTTATTTAGCCTTCGAGCGAGTCTGGTGACCTTGGTGGCTTTGCCCCTGAGCTTCGCGACAGCTGGCGTGCTTTTTTCTTTGTTTGACCTGTCTTTGAATACGATGACCCTAGGTGGGCTGGCCATCGCCGTGGGAGAGCTGGTCGACGATGCCATCGTGGGGGTGGAAAACGTGGTGCGCCGTTTGGGCCTCGCCAAGGATCGTAGTTCGCCGGATTGGTATGCCTGCCTGGTGGCAGACGCATCAAGTGAGGTGCGCGGACCCATTTTTTCAGGGACCTTGGTGGTGGTTTTGGTTTTTCTTCCCTTGTTCGCGTTGTCCGGCATTGAGGGGCGTTTGTTTTCGCCCTTGGGCTTGGCCTACGTGGTCAGCTTGCTGGCCAGCATGATCGTTTCTTTGACCGTAACCCCTGTTTTGGCCCTGTGGTTTCTGAAACCCAGGGCTGCGGAGATGTTTTCGGCACCGACTTTGGCCCCTCGTCGGAGCCCCGTGCTCGCTGGACTGCAGGCAGCGGCCGGCTGGCTCATTGTCAAAGCGGTGCGCTGGCGTTGGGCCGTCATGGGTGTCAGTTTGGTCTTGCTGGGCCTTGGCGCCCTGGGGGCGAGTCGGCTGGGTAGTCAATTCCTGCCTGATTTTGATGAGGGTACCATTTTGGTGCTGCAGATCCTGCCGCCGGGTACCTCTTTGGCCGAGAGCGAGCGAGTCGCGGGCTTGGCGGAAAAACGTTTGCTCGATATGCCCGGCCTGCGCCGGGTGGCCAGGTATACGGGTCGAGGCGAACACGACGAGCACGCGCCCCCTGTGGGCATCAGTCACCTCTTGGTGGAATTGGAACAAGACGGGGATACCTCTCGGGAAGAGACATTGTCCGAGGTTCGGCGTCGCTTGGCGGACCTCAAGGGCGTGGAGATGAGTGTGGGCCAGCCCCTGGCTCATCGTATCGATCATCTCCTGAGTGGCGTGCAAGCACAGATCGCCATCAAGATCGTGGGACCGGATCTGGATGTCTTGCGCCGAGCAGCACAGGATGTGGCGGATAAGGCAAAGACGGTGAAAGGAGTGACAGATTTGGTGGTGGAGCCCTTGGTCCTGGTGCCACAAGTGCATGTCGACATGCGGCGGGAGCGCCTGAGCGAGCTGGGCCTTTCTCCTGGCCTGCTGGCCAAGGAGTTGGAGGTGGCCATCGGAGGAAAGGTGGTCGGCCATATCCTGGAGGGCGAGCGTTCGTTTGATCTTTTTGTGCGTTTGGCCAAAGCGCCACGGGCCTCGTTGGCAGAGCTTCACAACTTGCCCATTCGTTTGCCGAATGGCGGCTGGGCCCGATTGGGTGAGGTGGCCGAGCTTCGGGAGAGCGCTGGGCCAAACAGCATACGACGGGACCAAGGGATGCGACGTTTGGCGGTCTCTTGCAACGCAAGCGGCCGTTCGGTGGGGGAGGTGGTGGCGGACTTGCGCCGGATCTTGGCTCCCCTTGAGGCAGGCCTGCCCGAGGGCCACAGCTTGAGCTTTGAGGGGCAGTTTGCCTCCCAGCAGCGAGCCACCCGCCTCATTCTGCTGCTGAGTCTTCTGAGCTTGGCGGCCATGATGCTGGTTCTCTATGGGCAATTCCGCTCCTTTTCTTTGGCCCTGCAGGTTTTGGTCTGCGTTCCCGTGGCTTTTTTGGGCGGCGTGGCGGCCTTGCTCATCAGTGGGCAGCCCTTCAGCGTGGCCGCCATGGTGGGTTTTGTGTCACTGGCGGGTATCGCCACCCGAAACGGCATATTGCTCTTGGCCCACCTGCTTGAATTAATGCGGCGTGGTCAGATAGCAGCCAGCCTTGAATTGTTGGTGCAGGCAGGTCGGGAGCGAACGGCACCCGTTGTGATGACCGCTTTGACCACAGGCGTGGGTCTTTTGCCCCTGCTTTTGAGTCAGGGCGAGACCGGCCGGGAAATCCTGGTCCCCGTGGCCACGGTGGTGGTCGGAGGCCTTTTGACCAGTACCCTGTTTGAGTTCTTGCTCAGGCCCGCTCTTTTCTGGGCTTTCGGCCGCAAGGTCGCGGAAAAGGTTGTTTTTGTCCGCAAGGAATGCTGAGCTGCCTATGGGGACGGAGTAGCTTAAATCCTATGGGGACGGAGTAGCTTAAGTGGAGGAGAGATCATGACAAATAAGATTTTGACCCGTGAGCGTGACAAGACTTTGGAGATCGTGCTCAATCGGCCCGAAAAGCGCAATGCCATTGATTTGGACATGCTCCATGGCTTGCATGACGCCGTGCAGCAAGCATTGCGAACAGAGGGTTTGCGGTCTGTCGTGTTGCGGGGTGAGGGATCTTGTTTCTCGGCGGGCATCGATGTGACCGCTTTGATGAGCTTGAGTCAGGTCTACGGTGAGGGCTGGCTGCAGCGAATGCGCAGTATCACACGGGACATTCAGGCTGTTTCCAATGCCTTCGAGCAACTTGAGGTGCCGGTGATCGCCTTGCTGCACGGCCATTGCTTAGGGCTGGGTCTGGAATTGGCCTTGGCTTGTGACATGCGATTTGCATGCGTCGGCACGAGTCTGGCATTGCCGGAGACTCGCCTGGGCCTGATCCCGGACGTGGGTGGATCGACTCGGCTGGCACGTTTGGTCGGGCCGGCTCGGGCCAAGGATTTGATCTTCACCGGCAGGCGTATCCCGGCGGAAACGGCGGAGCGATGGGGTCTGGTGGACAGGCTGGTGCCTGTCGATGGGCTTGACCCCGAGCTGGATGCCTGGCTGGAAGAGTTGGCCTACGCCGCCCCCTTGGCGGTGGGCATGGCCAAGCGGGTCATCGATGGGGCTTTTGACCTGCACCGCGGGCTTGAGTTGGAGGGCTGGGCGCAGAGCCAGTTGGTGGGTTGCGAAGACATGGCCGAGGCCATGCAGGCCTTCATGAGCAAGCGCCGTCCAGAGTTCAAGGGCCGCTGAGCGCTTTTTTTTATTGCCCCTTTGCCTGTCTTTCCTATAAAAACAGACATCGCGATTCTAGTAAGGCCAACCTGTGATTGGAGGGCGACATGGCCATCCGTGAAGGCAAGTGGGACTGTTCGTATTGTGGTGCCGTGGGCATTCCGGGGCCGGAAACCAAGTGCACCGGCTGCGGTTCCCTGCGGGACAAGGACGTTAAATTCTATCTGCCGGACAATGCGCCCGAGATCACCGATGAGGCGGAGTTGGCCAAGGCCAAACAGGGCCCGGATTGGCATTGTGGTTTTTGTGGCGTAGACAACGTGGCCACCGCCACCAAGTGCAAACAATGTGGCGCGGGCGCAGCCGACGCGGCAACTCACCGCAAGGTCCAAGAGATCCCCGACGCGCCGGACAGTCCGGCCCCGGCCCCCGTGCGTTCCACTCCCGCCAAGCCTGGCAGCAAGAAGGGCCTGTTCATCTTTTTGGGCATCCTGCTTGCTATCGCCCTGGGGCTTTATTTCTTCGTTTTTCGCACCCAATCCCAGACCATGGAAGTGACGGGCCACGCCTGGGAGCAAAGCATCCAGGTGGAGAAGTTCAAGCTCGTGGTGGAAGAGAAATGGGCAGACAAAATGCCCGCGGGTGTACGTGAGCTTTCCCGAAAGCAGGAGCTCTTCAAGACCGAGAAGGTCAAGACCGGCACCAAGCGCGTCAAGACCGGCACCAAGGATCTTGGCAACGGACGATTTGAGGACGTGTATAAGGACAAACCGGTCTATGAGGATCGCAAGATCATGAAAGCCAAGGTACGCTACGAAATCGAGCGCTGGGTTCCCGAGCGCAAGGCCCAGGCCAAAGGCGAGGGCACTGATCCCAAGTGGCCAAAGATCGATTTGCGCCAGGGTGAGCGAGAGGGCGCGAAGAATTCTACATACAGTCTATTGCTCAAGGGCCCCAAGGGGGACAGTCTGACCTGGACCACCAGCAAGCAAAATCGCTGGAAAGCATTCGTCAAAGGCCAGGCGGTCAACGCCGAGGTGCGTGCCTCGGGCGGTGTGGCCGATGTCAAAGCCCTCGAGAAAAAGTAGCGCCTGAAAACCTGAAAGCTTGATCCCATCAATTGCAGCCCCCAAAGGGAGCCCCCTCATGCAGGGTGAACTGACCATCGGCATCGAAGAAGAATTTCAGATCATCGATCCGGAAACCAGAGAGCTGGACTCCTTCATCACCGAGATGGTGGATGCCTCGCAGCGGCTAAGTGACGTAGAGCTCAAGCCGGAACTGCCAGGCCCGCGAGGAGGTGGTACGCAATCGCTTCGAGGCTTCCAAGGTAGCCCGCGCGGTGGGCAAGCGGATCGGGGCGGCCAGTACCCACCCCTTCTCCTTGTGGAAGGATCAAAGCATATCCACCGGCGATCGCTATCAGAATCTGCTCGACGAATATCAGGACGTGGTGCGAGCCAACCTGATCTTCGGCATGCACGTGCACGTGGGCATCACGGACCATGAAGATGCCATCGCCGTATACAACGCGGCGCGCTACTTTCTGCCCCACCTTCTGGCTTTGTCCACGTCCTCACCTTTTTTCGAAGGCCGCAACACGGGCTTGAAGTCCTTCCGTTCCCTCATTTGGAAGCGACTACCACGCACCGATATTCCGGATCGCTTCCGCTCGTACCAAGAGTTTGAATCCTTCGTGAATCTGCTGGTCAAGACCAATTGCATCGATGACGGCCGGCGCATTTGGTGGGATGTCAGGCCCCACCCGCTGTTTTCAACCATCGAGTTTCGGGTTTGCGATCTGCCCACCCGGGTGGACGAGACCATCGCCATCGCCGCTTTGATTCAGGCTTTGGTCGCGTTCTTGATTCGCCTGCATCGGCGCAATCAGGATTGGCGCGAGTACATTCCCGCGCTCATTCAGGAGAACAAGTGGCGGGCTCTTCGATACGGTGTGGACGCCACCCTGATCGATTTCGGCAAGCAGGAGGAGATCTCCTTCCGCGAGCTGGGCCGGGAGTTGGTGGAGATGGTTCGTCCCATGGCCGAAGAACTCGACTCCGTGCATGAACTGGAAGGCATCGTGCGCATCCTGGATGAAGGCACGGGCGCCGATCGGCAGCTTCGGGTATACGAAGAGACCGGCGATATGAAGGCCGTGGTCGACAGCGTTCTCGAAGAGTCGGTGATGGGGGTGGAGTAGCCCCTGCTACTGCATTTCCCGGTCCCACTCGTCCCGACTGAGCACGCGGACCACGTTGCCCTCCTTGACCGCCACCAGATTCTTTGCCTGCAGGACGGCGCGCAGGGCCTGTGTCCAGGGAACCGCTTTCACCAGGCCGCTGATCTCGCCCTTGACCTCGTCGGCTACAACGAAATTCAACCGCGAGATCCGGGCGAACTTCCGCAACACATCCCGGACGGGCGTCTTGTGCTCTTCGATGGATATCGGGGCCGCCTTTTCGGGCCAGTCGCCCACCAGGCATTCATTGACCTCGTTGTTCAAGGCGATTAAGTCTTTTGTCTCTTTCGTCCGCATGGGGATGTCTTGCGTTTGTTGCTTCCCGACCGGGCGAGATAGCTTGAACGAATGGGTGTCTTCTTTCATTCGCGATTTGCATCCGGTCAGACCCGCCGCCAAGACCGCGACAACGAAACACATGGAACTCTTTTTCATGCACGAATCGTCAGGCATCCTGGTCCGAATTGTCAAGCTGGGTTTCGACTGGCATTGGGGGAAGGGCGGTTATGCTATACTCCGCTCATGGTATACACCGGAATGAGGTGGGCATGATTCGATTTGTGACTTGTTGCTCCTTGATGGCTGTTTTGTTTTCGTTCGGCGCCTGCGGGACCGAGAGTGGCCCGGAGGAGACGGATACCACCTCGCTGGCTCAGGGACTTTCGGTGCAGTACGATGCCACGGGGATTCACTCCATCGATTGGGAGGGGACCGACGTCTTAGCCGGCGTGGGCGGATACTACATCATCGGCTCTTGCACTGGCGCGGATGACGAAAACCAGAACGTGATCTCCTTGGGAAGCGACGGGCACACCTTGCACTCGCCCGGGGTTTGCCCCGGGGCACCCTTTTCCATGCAGTTCAGCGGCACCAACCCCATCCTCGTGAACATCTCGGTGGGCCCCTTGCCGGTGGACTACCGTGCCTTGAGCGTGCCCTTCGATCCCACCATGGCTTACTTCGATAGTTTTCTCATCAGCAGCAGCGGCTACCTTGTCGGATGCGCCAACACCTGGACCGCGGTCAGCGGCTCGGGGGGGCTTTTCTCGTCCATTCCCCAGCCCTGCATCATCCCAGGTCATGGCGCCGTGGGTATCGCTCGGATTTCCGATCCGCCGCCAGGATGGTGGGGCGAGATATCAGGGAGCGTGGTCACCGTGCGGCGCACCATCTTGTCCGGCAACATACAAGAAGCGGTGTTCGTCAATCATCCTTACACCCACAACATGGAGCTGACCTTTCATCGTGAGCCCATGACCACGCAACTGCTTCCCGCCGGGTCGACTTATACCCTGCAAGAAGAGATCTCCTTTCGGGAGCCCGGTACGCAGTCCGGGACCGAGGACAATGCCGTCGTGGTGGCGGTGGACATCCCGACAAGCGTCACCGCGAGTTCAACGATTTCGGCTACGGTGACCCTGCGCAACACGGGCGACACCACCTGGGTGGAACCCGCCGATCACGCAGGCGGTACGCGCCTGGGCAGCCTGAGTGAAAACGTCCTGACCTGGGTGCCGGGGGCGGCCGGCGGTTACAGCAACAGCCCCACGGACCAGCGCCTCTTCGTCCCGGGCCCTGTCGCCCCGAATCAAGAAGTGACGTTCTCGTTTCAAATCCAAGTCCCCGCGAGTCAGGGCAGCTACCTGTACGCTGCGCGCATGGTGCACGACGGGGTGGCCTGGTTCGGTCCCGAGGTCCGGCATTCGATCCAGGTCGAAGCAGGACCTTGCGGCGGCGATCCCGTCAACGCCTGCGGGGGTTGCTCGCAGCTCGACTCACAGCCCGGAACGCCCTGCGGGGACTGCGGCAGCCTCGTCTGCGACGGACAGGACGCACTACGCTGTGACGACCCCGGTCTCAACGAATGCGGCACATGTGGTCCGGTGCCCGTTGAGGGATGCCCAGATGCAGGAACCGACGCCGGGGAAGCCGAGGATGCGGGAACTGTCGACGCGGGGACCGAAGACGCGGGGACCGAAGACGCGGGGACCGAAGACGCGGGGACCGAAGACGCGGGGACTGATGACGCTGGGATCGAAGACGCGGGGAGCGACGCAGGGGGATCCGACGACGAGTTGGAGCCTGGGGCAGTGGGGGGCTGCGCTTGTGCTTCCGGGCAGGGTCAGGCGAAGAGCGAGTACCTTGCTTTGTTGTTGCTCCTGGGGGTCCTGTGGCACCAGCGACTTGACTGAATGCATACCTTCGCTTTGCTGTTTTTCGAAATTGGACCTGATATTGCCTTGTGTTTTTAGTGTTTTCTCGGCCAGATTGGCTGGAGTTTTTACTGGGAGTCCGAGGTGAGAGCTGGAACCAAGGGGCAGATGCAGAGCATGGCCACATCCAGGTGCTCCCGATCTATGCGGTATCCAGGCTTCTCGACAGCAGGTGGTCAGACTTCGAGGGCGGTGCCGCTGCGCCGTGGATCGCCGCCGGCTTCTAAGCTGCCGTCGGCTCGTCTGCGCACCGTATGTACTCCACCAAAGTAGAGATGGGCTTCGTCGAAGAGGATCATTTCCTGTTCGGGGCTGGCCAAAGTCTCCATGGCCGCTCGTCTGCCGGGTAGATCGAAGACCTCGGCGTTGAGCTTGTCGCCTTCCCAGTGAAGTCGGCTGGCGTTGACGGCTTCTTGTACCGGCAGACCGAACTCCAACAAGTTGAGCAGCACCTGGGCGATGGCCGTGCGGATGCGACTGGATCCTCCCGTGCCCATCAAACCCACCGCGCCGTCCGGTTCCAGCCAGACCGTGGGCGACATCATGGTGGCCAGGCGTTCGCCTGCGGGCCAACTATGAAAGCCATCAGGCAAGAGATCGGCTTCGCCCATTTCGTTGTTCATGGTGATGCCCGTGTCGCCGATGGTGTAGCCGCAGGCTTCCCCGTGGCTCAGGGTGACGGCGGCGCCGTTGCCCAGGTTGTCCACGACGCTGATGTGGGTGGTGGAACCATGGGAAGGCAGCTGGGGCGGAGGACCGGCTTGAAAGTTTTCCAGAAGCGCATCGTAACGCAGGCGCCAAAAGGCGATGGCCTTGGGCGTCAAGGGATCGTTTTCCGTGCAGCGAGATTCTTCGACCACTCTTTGGGCTGTCCGAACGGCGTTCAGGTGGGCTGGGCTTCCTCGTTTCAACTGGTCCAGGTCGCGCCCTTCCAGGATGGCGAGGAACAGGCCGATGAGTTGACCGCCGGCCGCGGGCGGGGGGTTCATGCGGATGCGATGACCTTGGAAAACCCGTTCGACGGGGTCCCTGAAGACCGGCCTGAAGTGATCGAGATCAGCTTGGGTGATGCGTCCACCCGCGGAAATACCAAAATCTCGTAAGACGAGTGGGTCAATGCAGGCCTTATGCCAGGCCCGCCAGTCTTTGCTTTCCGCCAACTCGCCCAGGGTGTCGGCCAACTGGGGGTTGGTGAAACGATCGCCGACACAGAGCATGCGCTTGCCGTCGGCGGTGAAGATCTTTTTGGGTCCATCTGAATGGGTGAGGATGGGCCGTAGCAACTCAAAGCAAGCGGTTTCGTAGTCTCCGAGTTCTATGCCCTCTACCAACATGCGTCGGGCAGGAGCCATGACCTGGGCCAGGGGCAGGCTGCCCCAGCGATCATGTGCGGTGCAAAGGCCAGGCAAGGCACTGGGCACGGCGGCGGAGGCGCGACCCACATAGAAGGTCTGGCGCGCCGGGCCGAAGATCAGTTCCACGGGGAAAAAGTCCAGCGTGGCTTGTTCGGCAACCGGTGGGGCACCTAAGCCAGGCGCGTCCACGAAAAAGTCGCACAGCGTAGAGCGACCGCTTTCGGCTTCATGCACCATCATCACCCCACCCCCGGCCAGGCTGGTCAGGGAGGGTTCACCCGCGGAGGTGGCAAAACATGCCGCCACCGCCGCGTCCACCGCGTTGCCCCCCTGCTCCAATACCTCGGCGGCAGCCTGGGCCGTAGCTTTTGACCCTGCTGCCACCACGCCTCTACGCCGACTCATACACAGCCTCCTTGGGGCGCAGAGCCTATCGCTGTAAGGGTTGGGCTCAAAGGTTTTTCTTGCGTCTGAGACGGATCAGGCCGAGGCAAAGCAGGCCCAAGCCCAGCCAGCCACTTTCTCTGCCTGAGCCGGCACATCCACAGCCGTCTTCGGGAACCAGGCAGAGGCCCTGTTGGCAGGTGCCTTCGACGCCCTGCGGGTCGACGCAAATCGTGTCTTCCGGGGCGAATTCGGCCAGGCAGGCGCGGGCTTCTTCATCACAGCGGCCCACGTGACAGGTGGCGTTGGGGCTGCATTCTCGTTCCCTGCCGGCGCAGATGTTTGCCGCACAACGGTCGAAGATGGTGCAGAACAGTCCGTCGTCACAATGTTGCCCATCCAAGAGAAGCTCTTGACATTCTCCGCTTTCGGCATTGCATTGGCCCACGCTGCAGGGGCCGTCCATCGCGCTGCAGTCCGTGGCCTGGCCCCGGCCGCATATGTCGTCGATGCAGATTTCCAATCCATTGCAAGGCAAGCCGTCGTCGCAGTCGGCGTCGTTTTCGCAACTCGCCAAGCTCAAGCTGGGATCTCCATAGAGGCTGGTGGCCATCTTTCCATGCCAGGAGATGCCGCCCCAGCCGCCACCGTCGCCAAGCCCGGCTCGGATCTCGGCCAGCGCTTCGCCGGCCCTTGCGCCGTCTCGCAGGGCGCTGACTATGTAATAACCAAGCATGAATATGTCGCAGTGGTCCAAGCTGGGTTCCCAGCCCCAGCCCGTGGCGCCGTATGCCACGCGGGTGGAAGAATAACTGGCGATGGCGCCGGATTTGAGTTGAGTGTAGCCGATGTTGGCTGCGTTTTCCGGCGTCCCGTTGGAACAAGAACCATGGAAGACAAAGGCCGGCATGCTCTTGGGCAAGAGCTCGTGATGGATGGACTGGGCAAAGGCCGCCCCGCCCATTTCATGAGGATCGGCGTTCAGGTTGTTGTTGGAGTCTTCGAGCCAGATGGTGCGCCACGCTGCGTCTTCGCTGCCGTGAGCGAACCAATATACCAGGCCATATCCTTCATTCCATTCGGCGATGAGTGCATCCTCGGTCAAGGGCAAATCCGGCTCGTAGATTGTTCCGTTCATGCCGGCTTGCTCATACATGGTGGTGACGTCAAATCCGGCTTCGAGAAACTCAGGTTTCATATATTCCGAGACGTCGCCGCCTTCCATGCGGGGGGTCATGAAATGGTCCGGGAAAAACAGGACCGAGCCCGGGAAGAGGATTCGTCGACGCCAAGTGGTGTTTTGTCTTGCCCTCATGTAGCTGGCTGTCCGCGAGAGGATTTGGTCCAGGGCCGATGGGTCTCCATAGTAGGGAATTCGACCTGTGGCCAACTCGGGGTAAAAGTCTACGCCCCCGGCACCCCCATCGTCACCCCATTCTCCGTAGCGACCGTCTCCATCCAGGTCCCAGTTGCCGCTTAGATCTGAGAAATAGGCATCGGTGGGGGTTTCCTTGATGTAATCGTTTTCTCCGTCACGGAAAACACGCGCCGCCAGCATGGGCAGGCCCTCGTGGCGGGGATCGGGGTTGGCGAGGATCAGGGCTACTTCCAGGTTCAAGGGAACTGCATTTTGTTGCAACCAGGCGCGCACGCGTTGGGGCCGCTCGTCCGGGGCCTGACCGGCAACCGTGTCGAAATCGGCTTCTGTCGCCAAGTGTACGGTGTAGCCACGTTCTTCATGGGCCGCGATGAAGTCCGGCAGGGCCTGACTGGCCTGCACAATGGCCTCGGTGGTCAGGATGACCAGACTTCCCTCCGGCGGATCTTCCTTGTCGCTTGGATAAAAGCGCCCGAGATCCTCGCCGTTGAGAGCCAGTTTGCGGGCCAGTCTGCGTTGCCAGCGGCTGGGGCGCTCGATGGCGCTCTTCGCGGCGTCGCGGGAGAAAAGCAAAATAAGTTCCGAGTTGGCGTAGAGGCGCAAGCTGTCCTTTGTGGAGTCCAGGGTCACGGGGCGGTGAAGAACCGTGGCCATCACTTGCGGGCCCAGTTTGCCCACGGCCTGAAGCTCAAATCGGCTTCTTGGACTCTTGGCCGGTGGGAGCGTCACCGCAGGGCAAGTGCCGGCCGGGGCACAGAGCAAATGGGGTGCCGGTGCCGGTGCGATTTTCCGTCCATCGATGGCCAAAATGACGGGCGGGCTCAGATCCCGATGGCTGATCTGAATGCTGTCCAATCGAGTGTCGGCGGGCAGGGCGATGTGCAAGGTGCGGGCCGGCAGGGAAGGAAGTCCGGGCGGAGCCGCAGGACTGTAGTTCGGCAAGGTCACCTTGATGCCTGTGTCGGTCTTTCTGAATTCCATCTCGGCTGGGTTCAGTTTCAAGGGGATGATGAGCTTCTCGGTTGCTTGGGCCATGGCCGAACCAGTCAGGCAGAGCAGCAGGGCAGGGATCAACCAATGCAAGAATTTCATCGCGCACCTCCCTGGCGATTTGAGTCAAGTTCATCAAGCCAGGTCACGATGTCGGCAAGCACTTCTTCTTTGATGGGCATGGGCAAATGCACTCTCTCCCAGAGCAGGTCGCGATCACCCAAGGTCAGAGCGTGACTGGTCATGGGCCAGGACAGGAGGGTCAATGCGCAGCCCAGTTCACCCAAGCGATTTTGCAAGAAATCCAAAGCATCGGCCGGCAGGACCATGTCCTCTTCTCCCCGGGCCAGTAAGACCGGCAAGGTCGTCAAGCCAGTACAGTCCAGCAGGTCGCGACCGAGCATTTCCTGCCACCAGGCAGCACTCCTGCCGTGGTAGTCTTCGGTGAGGCTTCCGTCCTCGTAGCCTGCCAGGAAATCTCGATAGCCTTGCAAGTTGTTCGCAGCCTCCTCTTCCCTGAAGCCCGCAAGCAACATGGTCGCGGTCAGGGTGTGGTAAAGATCTGCCGGCAGGTCGGATCCCCCCGGTCCCAGCATCATCAAGGCATCTGGGTTGCGTGCCTTTGCGAGTTCCAGTGCGTTGATTGCAGCCATTCCCTGCGCAAGGAGGACCACCGAGTCGAATCGTTGGTCGGTCAGCAGGAAATCGTAGGCCGCCTGCAGGTCTTCGCTGAGTCGCTCGACTGCGACCGTGCTTTCTCCCTCGCTCTCGCCCACGCCCCGGTCGTCCACGCGCAAGCTGGCGTAACCGGCTGCGGCCAGATGGGCGGCCATGTCTCGTTGGGTGCGGTTGTAGACGATGCCCCGATCACGATGGTCGGGAAACAAGTTGGGCACGAACAAGAGGGCTCGGCGAGCGGGCTCGCCTTCCATGGGCAGAGCCAGGGCCCCGTGAAGGACCGTGCCGTCGGCCGAGCTCAGGGAGGCTGCCTCGTCCTGCCAAGGGGGCGGGATCGGGCTTGAGTGATCAAGGGGGGTGTTGGGGAGGGGTTGCAGGTTGAACTCCAGGCTGGACCCGCCGCTTGTCGGGCGCCAGGAGACCCAGGGATAGTTCACCCCGGTCAGCAGTCCGTTTTCAAAGGTGGCCGTCGTGTCTCGGCCGGGCAGCGAGACTTGGCCGATCTCGGTGCCGCCGGTAACCTGCACCAGCTCGGAATTGGGCAGTACGAAGGAAGGATACAGCACTGGAATCCGCTCAGGCGGGTTTTCGAAATCTATGATTTTTCCCATCAAAAAGTAAAAGCCGACATCGAAACAACCATAGGAAAAGGTCGGATACTCATAGCCATCCGCCATGGGCAGCGGCAGCTGCTCAATGGGCAGTTCTCCGTGCCACAGCCTGTCCAGCACGTTGTAGTCGAAATGCAGAATCCAGCCCGACCCATCTTCGGCCTCTTCTGCTACGTAGCGCAGACGGCGACGGGCGGAGACGTGGATGAACTGGATCTGTTGATCTTGGACAAACTCGGTGAGGCGTCCTTGCTCGTCGAATCGCGCGGAGTTGCGAAGCAAGCCCCCGACCATTCCTTCCCATGAGGCTGGGATGGAATAGGAAGTTGTGGTTTCGATGAGCGAACCCGCATCGGCCGGATGCTCCCGGACCCAGGCATGGCCTAGATTGTACTGTTCACCTTCCACCTCGTAGATGAGATCGAACTGGTAGGTCTCTCGTTCTTGACAGGCCAAACCGTCGATGGTGGGTTCGTACTCGATGGGGCAGTCGCAGACACCCATGCCCAATACAGCGACACAGACCCCAGGCTCGCAGTTGAAGTCGGCACAAGGGTTGACACAGTCCAGGCCGTCTTCGCTGGGCCAGGCACCGTTGTCGCAGATGCAAATGGGTTTTGGAATGTCATAGGGCCCCGTGGGCACGATCTCGCATTGGCCAAGGTCCGAGCAGTCGAAGCCCTCACAGGGATCGATTATAAAGGCCTCGCAGCTTTGACCGTCTGCTGCGGGCTGCCAGCCTGGCTCGCAGACACAGAGACCGTCCTCGCAGCTTCCGTGATCTCCACAGTTGATTTGGTCGCAATCCGGTCTTGATGCCAGCTCGTCATCGCAGCCGAAACTGGTCAGCAAGAGACCGGCCAGCAAAAGAAAAAGAAAGCGGCTTTGCATGGAAACCTCTCCTCCTCCCCGTGGGCCTATATTGCGGTACCGCTTCCATTCGGGCAAGTTGATTTTTAGACTCAATTTGGAGCAGAATGGTGCTTGAGTCATGAGAAGAAAAGGAGATGGGCCCATGAAGCGACTGACCGTGATTTGTTTTCTGAGCTTGGGGATCTTGGGTTTGATGGCCGGGTGCTCTGATGACACCGACGAACCGGCAGTAGACTGTCGGGACGTGGACGGGGACGGATACGGCGATGGCGCTGATTGTGAAGGCTTGGATTGCGACGACGGCGACCCGGATTGTTTTGAGGGTTACTGTTGTTGGGATTGTGCCGACGTGGACGGCGACCTCTACGGAGCAGGTCCAGACTGCGAAGGCCCGGATTGTAATGACTCGGATCCCAACTGTCATGAGGGTGCATGCTGCGTCGACTGCATCGACTATGACGGTGATGGCTATGGGCGCGGCGAAGAATGCGCCGGCACCGACTGCAACGAATCCGACGACACCTGCCATGAAGGCGATTGCTGCAGCAGTTGCGTGGACATGGACGGGGACGGCTACGGCGAAGGACCCGACTGCGACGGCGTGGACTGCAACGACGAGGACCCCTTGTGTTATCAGGGTACCTGCTGTCCAGTCTGCACCGATTTTGACGGGGACGGCTACGGCGTGGGCCCGGATTGCGATGGTCCGGACTGCGATGACGAGGATGTTGCTTGTTGGATAGGTGGCTGCTGTCCCAATTGTACCGACAACGATGGCGACGATCACGGCGAGGGCGACGGTTGCCTGGGCTTGGATTGCGATGATGCCGATTCCGCTTGTCAGTTGGGCGGCTGCTGTCCTGAATGTGAGGACTTAGACGGCGACGATTTTGGCGTGGGCGAGTTTTGTCTGGGCTTGGACTGTGACGACAGCAATGGCGATTGTCACGTAGGGGACTGCTGTCCGCCCTGCGATGACCTGGACGGGGATTTCCACGGCGTGGGTGCCGGTTGCCTGGGCAGCGACTGTGACGATACCGACCCGAGTTGTTTCGAGGGGGAATGCTGTACGGTATGCCAGGATTTGGATGGTGACGGCTTCGGCACGGGGCCGGCCTGCGCAGGACCCGATTGCGATGATTACGGTCCGTCTTGTCACATAGGCGATTGTTGCCCCGTTTGTCTGGACCATGATCATGACGGCTATGGTCTCGGCGAGGGCTGCCTCGAATTGGACTGCAATGACTCCAATCCGGATTGCTATACGGGCGAATGTTGTAACGATTGCGTGGATCTTGACGGGGATACCTATGGCGATGGCCTGTATTGCGCGGGGCCGGATTGCGAGGTGTTGAACGTGGATTGTTGGGCCGGCACCTGCTGCGAGGCCTGCTTCGATCCGGATGACGATACCTTCGGCGAGGGGCCTGGTTGTATGAACTTCGATTGCAACCAAAGCGATCCCGACTGCTCATACGGTGAATGCTGTATGGAGTGCGTCGATCTTGACGGGGATGGATACGGTGCTGGCACGGGCGGCTGCTACGGTGAAGACTGCGACGATGACGATTCCACATGTCATGAAGGTGCTTGTTGCCCACTCTGCGAGGATTTTGACGAGGATGGTTACGGGCGGAACTGTGAGCTGGGAGATGACTGCAACGACAACGATTCGGATTGTTTCATGGGTGCCTGTTGTGACGTTTGTGATGACTTGGATGGTGATGGCTATGGCCGGGGTAGCGCATGCCTGGGCTGGGACTGTGCTGTGGCCGATGATGCTTGTTGGGAGGGTGGTTGTTGTCCCAACATCCATTGCGGCAGGTTCGTTCAATGTGTTTTCGAATGTGAATTCGATGAGTCCGGCATGACTGTTTGCCTCGCCTACACGACTGGGGATAGTTTTTCCTTGGCGGCCTTGTTGTTGGAGTGCATTCGTGAAAACGAGGTCGACGATGAAGTCATGCTCTTCTTTGTTTGTGGCGTAGAGGCAGAAGCATGCTTTGATGATGAGATGTAGCGTCTTCGTTCATTTCAGGCATAGAGCCTGCGGATTTCTTTTCCCTCTCGCAGGCTGACCGGTCTTTCATATCGTTTGGCCAGATCCAGCACCAAATAGCGCTTGTGTTCCTTCAGGGCCCCGAAGATGACCGGACAAATCTGGTTGCCCTCTTCGACAAAGAAGCCTTCCGGATCGCGGTCGTGTCCGTGGATGACCATGCGAAGGTCCAGGCCGGGGTGGGCCTGGTCCAGTTGGAGAAACATGCGCTCGACCACGCTTGCCTGCTGTCCATAGGCGCGCAGCAGGCAGGAAAGCACATGCTGCCCATCCCCATCCTTTGAGGCGGGCCTCAAGCCGATGCGGTCCAGTTCGCAAAGATCCCGCAGACTGTCGTCCGGCACGCCGTGGCAAAACAGCAAACCGCAAGGCGCGGCCACCGCAAGGACGGCCTCTTCGAAAAAGGCCCGTAGTTTGGCTACTTGTTCGGGTTCCAGTTTCTGTTCCAGGGCTTGTACTTCGTCGGGGTAGAACTTGGCCGGCCGCGGTCCGCCCACATGGCCGTGATCATGGTTGCCCAGCACAAAGATTACTTGCCGCGAATGAAGGGCCTGTAAGTCCATGATGCCTTCGACGATGCGGTAACTTTCGTCCGGAAAATCGTAGAACTCGGGTTGGTCTTGTCGGGCCCGCTCGTCCGGTCCATGGACCACGTCGCCCAGCAGCAGCCAGCGACTTTGTGGGTCCTTTTGCAGGAGATTTTCGAAGTGTTGCCGCAGGCGCAAAAAATCCTCGGCGTTGCCGTGCAGATCGGTGCTGACCAAGAGGGTGCCGCGGTCGGGGAGGATGAGGTGGCGAGGAATCATGAGTCCCCATGCTCACATGCCGGTCTCAGGCTCAGTGAACTCACGGACAATCGGCTTCATCAGAGCCGTCTGCGCAGTCATCAGCGCCATCGCAGACGAGGCTTTCCCCGACACAGGAGTCATCATCACAGCGGAACTGAAGCATTGAGCAGGTGCCGCAACCAGTCTCGTCGGAGCCGTCAGCGCAGTCGTTGTCATAGTCACAAACCCAGCTTAGGGCAACGCAGTTATCGTTATCGCAGTGGAACTGCGTATCCTGGCAAACACCACAACCAGTCTCATCAGAACCGTCGTTGCAGTCGTTGTCACCATCACAGAGCCAACCGAGGACTATACAGCTACCGTCATCCAGGCATTCGAACTGGCCGGGACAAGGATCACATTCCGCCTCGTCGGAGGCGTCTGCGCAGTCATCAGTGCCATCGCATACCATCGCGTTGGCGATGCAGGTGCCGTCTCCACACGCGAAATGGTCCGCAGGACAGCCACAAACCACACCAGCGTCTTGATCATGGTTACAATCCTCAATGCCCCAGCCGGGGAAGGTGCACAGCTCGAGCGACGACTCGTCGCCGACACAGGCGACGTCGTCCATCCAGATGTCGCCCACACCCTCGCCGAAGGTCGCGCCTGTAGGGGCAGAGGTAGCAGCACCATAGCCTAACTCTCTGCACAACACATCGGCATCATTAATATCCCAGTCATCGTCACAGACCGTGCCCCATTGCCCCTCGTGTAAGACCTCAACGCGTCCCTCGTGAGAACCGGATCCGCCCACCAGACGAACGTCGTAGATCCATTCACAGGCTCCCAGGTTGCACTCCTGCATCGGCAGGCAATTATCATCTATGCGGCACTCTCCGTCAGCAAGGCACTCGATGACTACGTCCTCCTCGTGGCTGCAGTTCTCGACACCCCAGGCATTTGCGGGGCAGTCAGCCAGGGTCGTCTCGGTGCCGGTGCAGGCCACGTTGTCAAGCCAGGTGGGGTCGACTCCCGCCATGATGGCCGTGTCGACTTCAAGCACACCGACGAAGCCGAGCTGTTGACAGACGACGTCACCGTTAGCGAATCGGATGGTTTCTTCTGAACCAATCTCCCAGTTGTCGTCGCAGACTGTGCCCCACTGGTTGTTGTGATAGATCTCGACGCGTCCCTCATACTCGTCCGCTCCGCCTACGAGTCGCACGTCGCCCTCGACCTCGCAACCAGTCTCATCGGAGCCATCGGTGCAATCGACACTGCCGTCACACACCACGCTGGCGGGAATGCAGGAGTCGCCGCAGTCGAACTGGTTGGCGGTACAGCCACAGCCGGCTTCGTCGGAGTTGTCGGTGCAGTCGTTGGTACCGTCGCAGACCGCGCTGGCGG
>JAFCZJ010000318.1 GCA_019314375.1 Deltaproteobacteria bacterium
GGAAAACACCATCCGTCAGCCAGAAAATTCATGCCCTCCACCCAACAAACCAGTACACCCCGCGCAGTAATCGAACACATGGTGCGCGAGCAGGTCTATAGCAAAATGGGCCTGCCTCTGCCCCAGCAAGCCAAAGCACCCAACGGATTTGTCGTCAACATCAGCGCACGCCACTGCCACCTGACCCAAGAAGCGGTGGAAGCATTGTTCGGACCCGGCCACCAACTCACCCCCAACAAATGGCTCTATCAGGAAGGTGCTTACGCCGCCAAGGAGTCGGTCACCCTGATCGGCCCACGCAGTCGCGTCATTTCCAACCTCCGCATTCTCGGTCCATGCCGCGACATCAACCAAGTCGAACTTGCCATCACCGACGCCATCGCGCTCGGCTTTGATATCCCGATCAAGATGTCAGGTGATATTGCCGGAACCCCCGGCTGCATGTTGATGGGACCTAACGGATATTTCAAAATGGATGAAGGCGTGATCCGCGCCCAACCCCACGTCCACATGCACCCCGATGACGCCGCCTACTACGGTGTCGATCATCTCGATACGATGAAAATGAAAGTCCACAGCCCATGCTCGGTGACATTCAATAACATCGTCGTCCGCGTCGACAAAAGCTTCAACCTCGAAGCCCACATCGATACCGATGAAGGCAATGCCTGCGGACTCAAAACCGATACTTTCTGTGAGCTCATCAAGTAAAGAGCCCACTTAAAAACACTAACCACAACCAAAAAACAAGACCATGAATAAAGCACTGGGAATGATAGAAACTAAAGGCTACGTCGGTAGCGTGGAGGCCGCAGATGCGATGGCCAAAGCCGCAGACGTAGATATCGTAAAACAAGTACAGATCGGAGCAGGATTCCTCTCGATTCTCGTGCAAGGAGACGTAGGCAGCGTTAAAGCAGCCGTTGACGCCGGAGCGGAAGCTGCCGGTCGTGTCGGCGAGCTCGTCAGCGCCCACGTCATCGCGCGCCCCGCCCCTGAACTTTTGAAGCAATTCGACATCTAATCGACATCTAATTTTGGAGAACTCCATCCATACCAACAACTAACAAAAATAATATTATGGCTAAGCAAGCACTTGGAATGATTGAAACAAAAGGGCTCACCGCCCTCATCGAAGCATCGGACGCCGCTATCAAAGCAGCTGACGTCACCATGACTGGCTGGGACAAAATCGGTTCTGGTCTCGTCTGCGGATTCTTCACAGGCGATGTCGCAGCAGTGAAAGCCGGCGTTGACGCCGGAGCAGAAGCAGCAGCACAGGTCGGTGAAGTCAACGCCGTTCTCGTCATCGCCCGCCCCCACGAAGACCTCGGTCAACTCGGTAGCTGGATTTCCTAATCCTAGCATCCGACACCTGTCACCTGAAAAAATGCGTATCCTGATCGCCAACCTGGGGTCCACCTCATTCAAATACCGTCTCTATCGAATAGACGGTAAGAATGAGAGTGTGGTCGCATCCGGCGGTTTTGAACGTGTGACCGATCACGCGCTTGTCATCAACCAGGCCCTCTCTGACCTCGTCGGGCAAGGTCATCTCAGCGCCATCAGTGATATTGATGCCGTTGGGTTCAAGACCGTGCTCGGAAAAAATCTGAGTGGCTGTGTGGATGCTGATGACTCGGTGATTGATGCGCTGGAAGGTTTCCGTGAGGTGGCCCCGGCGCACAACCCACCCTACGCGGAAGGCATCCGTCAGTTTGCACAGATCCTTCCCGAAGCCCGGCTCGTCGCCCTCTTCGAGACGGCTTTTTACCAGTGGGTTCCCGAGGAAGCATCACGTTATGCGGTGCCCAAGGCATGGCACGACGCCGGCATCCAACGCTACGGGTTCCACGGAGCCAGTCACAAATACGTCGCAGAACGCTCAGCCGAGCTGATGGGACGTGATGATGTGGCTGAAACCGTGCGCCAACTCTACATCAACGGCCCTCAGGAAAACTCCGGCGCCCCCGTGCGCGTCGTCTCTTTCCACCTCGGTGGCAGCAGCTCGGTGACTGGAATCCGCAATGGTGTCGCCATCGGCACCAGCATGGGATTCTCCCCGCAGAGTGGCCTACCGCAGAACAACCGCGTCGGCGACCTCGACTCCGGCGCCGTCCCCTATGCTGTCAAAACGCTGGGAATCTCCCTGGAGGAAGCCGAGCGTCAACTAACCAAGGAATCCGGCCTCCAAGGTGTTTCCAACGTCAGTAACGACCTCCGCGATATCCGCCAGTCGGCGGCTGACGGCAATACCGACGCCCAACTCGCACTCGACATGCTGGTTCACTCGGCTCGTAAATGGGCTGCCAGCTTCCTCTTCGACCTCGGCGGCCTCGATGCCATGGTCTTCACCGCAGGCATCGGCGAAAACCACCCGTGGCTCCGCGCCGCCATCTGCCAGGGACTCGAAGAATTCGGCATCAAAATTGATCCCGAAAAAAATGCCGCCTGCATCGCCGAAGAAGCTGAAATCAGCGCGGCCGACTCGAAGGTGAAAATCTTTGTCATCCCGGCGAATGAAGAACTCGTGCTCGCCCGCGAAGTGCAGCGCAAGATCGCCTGACACCTTTTATATTCTCTACCCCTCTCTATCCACTCTCTCAAACCGTTCAACTTACAACCAACCACCAACCAACTAATACCATGGCTAAACAAGCAATAGGAATACTCGAAACCCGCGGCCTCATCAGCCTTGTTAACGGCACCGACGCGATGCTCAAATCCGCTGACGTCACACTCGCCGGCCCCATGCGCCAGATCGGCAGTG
>JAFCZJ010000077.1 GCA_019314375.1 Deltaproteobacteria bacterium
CGAGACGAAGGGCTGGGCGCGGATCCGGCGGTTTTGTTTTTTGATGATTTTGAGGCGGGCTGGGGCAGGTGGGATTGGCCGAGCGTCGATACGGCCTATCTGCACCTGGAAGAAGATGGGAGCCAGGCCCATGCCGGCCAGCGTTACCTGCGCTCGACGGTGACCGAAGCGGATCTGCTGCAGGATGAATACATCTCGTCGTCGACTTCTTATACCTTCGCCGAGCGGGTGGACACCATGTACTGGCGTTTCCACGTGAAGTTTGTCGATGTGGCGCCCAATCCCCACCACTGGGTGCGGGTTTCAGCCGGCGATGAAAACTATGCTTCCAGCGGCTGGGCCAACCACAAACCCGAAGGCGACGAAGGATTTTGGTTTGACTTCGATGCCGGCAATACGGACATATTTAATTTCTACGTTTACTGGTATCAGATGCGTTCCGGGCGCTGCAACGACGGCAGCGTGACGCCAGGCTGCGAGGGCGACCAGGGCAGCACCTATTATTACGGCAACGTCTTTCGCCCGCCCGAGCAGATGCCCTTTGTCCGAGACGAGTGGTTTTGCGTCGAGATGCGCGGCAAGACAAACAGCCTGGGCAGCTCAGACGGCGAACTCACCTTCTGGATAAACGATCGCCTGGTGGGCGACTATCGCTTGGGTTTTCCCATGGGCACCTGGCTGCGCGATCAGTTTCACACCGACGGTTGCGACTGGTCGGCCTGCACCGAACCCGTGCCTTTCGAGGGTTTTGATTTTCGCTCCAGCGAGGAGGTGCGCTTCAAGCGCATCTTTTTGGACGCCTATTACGAGCGCGGCTCCAACGCCAGCAAGAAGGCATTCCTGGAAGGTCTGGGCCTGACTGTTTCCGATACGATGAGCATTCATTACGACGACGTGGTGGTCGCCACCGAGCGCATCGGTTGCCGGCGACCCTAGGTCTTTTTAGGGCAAGCCGCCGCTGTCGTTGCCCCATGTGCCTGGCACCTGGCAACAGCACCTGGTGACAACCCGCCCCAACGAAGTGCCTGGCACCTGGCAACAGCAGGGGCCCCAACGAAGTGCCTGGCACCTGGCAACAGCACCTGGTAACAACCAACTGGGCAGGTATCGATCTTAGGTATAGTGCGTCCACATGCGGAGGATCTTTACAGTTTTGATGTCGCCGAGCACCTGATAGACAAGACGGTGTTGAATATTTATTCGTCGAGAACAGGCACCTTTCAGATCGCCCAACAATTTTTCGAATGGCGGCGGGGTGCGGTAGGGATCTTGTCTTAGAATCTTTAAGAGTTTTTCGGCTTTGGTTTTCAGTCCGGAAGCGGAAAGCTTCTTGGCGTCCTTCTGGGCCTGCTTTGTGAAGACAAGCCGCCAGTTCACCACTCTATTTCCTCGACGCACTGCTCCGGAGGTGTCGCCATTCCCTCCCGGATCGATTCGCGCATGCCTGGAACCGAAAGCAGGAATAAGGTTTCCTGAATTGCCCTCCAATCGCCTTCCGAGATCAGAATCGCACTGCTGCGTTTTCCTTTTATTTGCACAGGTTCGTGGGAAGCATCGACTTCGTCCAGAAGACGATACAGATTGGCGCGTACCTTGCTGGCTGTAAGTGTCTTCATTCCAGGGCCTCCATAATTACAATGGTACGCTATAGCGTACGCTTCGTCAAGTCAAAAAAGGAAAGAGCACAACCCGGCCGCCCAACGAAGTGCCAACTAAGTGCCTGGCACCTGGGAGGCGGGGCCAACCGAGCCGAGATGGCCATCATCACCGCCCGAGCCTTCGACCTCATCAGCACCGAATGCGAGCCCGAACCGGACGGGGGTGTCGAAGAGGACGCTGGAATCGAAGAGGACGCCGAAAATAGAACCCTTCCGCAACCAGTCCCTTCACTTCCCTCCCTCCTTCGTGCAATAAACAAGCTGAAGCGGTCCAAATCGCATCGACAACTCTGTACACGGAGTCTGCCCATGACCTGTTGCTCTCACTCCTCATCAGCTTGCCCGCCGCAGCCGGACCTCAGGTACATTCTCCTCGGGTCATCACGGGACTGAATCGCTCCTTGCCAGGCCAGGCGCTTTCCGAAAAAGCCCAGGCCTTCGTCGCAGAAGACCGCGACTTGTTGCTGCCAGGCGATTCCCAAAGCCAGGTCCTGGTGAAGCGCGTGGTCGACAGCCCCCTGGGCCAGGTCGTGCAGATGGAGCAACGCTTTGCAGGACTCCCGGTCCACGGCAAATCCCTGGTGATTTCCTTCGATGAAGCGAAGCGCCTGCGCACCGTGGTCTGTGGACTCGCGCCCTTGTCCACGCAAGCCGTTCACGGGGCTCTGCTGCCCGCCGCCGCCGCCGTCGAACTCGTCAGGCGCGCCTTTGAAACAACCGGGCGCTTGCGCGGCGAGCCCCAAATCGAGACGGTCTGGCTGAGCGGAGAGGAGTGGATCAAGGCACACCTGATCACCCTGCCGGGCGCCGAGCCCTTCGGCGATTTCACCTTTGTGGTGGTTGGCGCCCAGGGCCGGATCGCCTGGGTCTTTCCCCGCAGCTTCTCGGTGGTGGGATACGCCTACCCCTCCAATCCCGTGGTGGACGCCGCAGTCGAAGAAGTCGAGCTGCCTTACCTGAGTTCCACAGAACACCTGAGTGGAGAACACGTGGAAGTCTTCAATTGTACAGGGTCGTCCGCAGGCACCTGCGGTGCCAAGCAACAGTTGGCAAGCCCCGACGAAAACGGCGACTACCTGATCGAGCCTACAGGCGCAAACGATCCCAACCTGGCCGACGACCAGTTCGTCGAGGTCCAAGCCTACTATGCCATCAACCGCATTCACGACTACTTCATCGGCATCGGGGCCACGCCCTCCCTGCTGGGCGTGGGCGTCAACTACCCCATGCCCGCCGCCGCCGGACCCAACGCCTATTACAGCCCCAGCGAGCAGGGCTTCGACGGCCCGGCCATCATGATGGGCCAGTGGCAGACGATCGATCTGGCGGTCGACAACGATGTGATCTTTCACGAGTACGGCCATCATGTCTTCGGCGAGGTGTCCTCCGCCGGCATGTTCAGCATGGACCAGTACGGCCCAGTCTTTTACGGCCTGGCCTTCAACGAAGCCACGGCCGACTACTTCTCCTGTTCAGCGCTGGACGACCCCTTCCTGGGCGAGTACTTTGCGAGTCGCTTGCCCAACTACATGCCGGAAGGCTATCTGCGCACAGTTGAAAACGAACTGACCTGCCCAGCCGGTCTCTACGGCGAAGGCCACGACGACGGCATGGTCTGGAGCGGCTTCCTCTGGGCGGTGCGCGAGCTCTTAGGCGCCGAGATCGCCGACCCCTTGTACCTAGACGTGATCGCCCATTTTCCAGGCGAAATCGACTTCCCCAGCGCGACTGCGGTCTTTCTGGATCGGGCGGCTTTGACCCTGGATGCCGGAACGGTGGAAGAGATCCGGGAGTTGGCCAACGCGCGAGGGATCGAAGACTGTACCCGCTTTATCCCCATCACGGACCAGGGGCACACAGGCTTCGTTTACGGACAAAACATGCTGCAGGGCATGCCCATCAGCTTAGCGTTCATCCCGGGTGAGTTGCATTACCTTCTGGACCTGCCAGGCGGCGCCCAAGCCCTGGACCTGCAGCTTTCCAGCTCGGCAGACACGGCCTTTCTGGTGCGGGCGGATCAGCCGGTCGAGCAGACCATTAACACGGATGGACTCAGCGCGACCTACGACTTCCTGCTGGAAGACGGCGGCGTCTTCGACCTGACGGCGGGCTCCGGTCTATTCGAGGCGGGTCATCGTTACTACTTTCAACCGATCAACCGGGAGTTCGACAACTCGGAATACACCCTGAGCGGCCAGGCCAGCTGCCCGGCGGGCACGGAAGCGCAGGTCTGGCAGGATGATCTGGTCTGCGCGCCGGTCTGCGAAGCAAGCCATGAGATCGCCTGGAATGGTGAGACCTGGGTCTGCTTCTGTCCCGACGGCGAGTTGGAAGTGGGCTGGGAGGGCGAGGTGGTCTGCGCGCCGATCTGTGCCGACGGCCTGCAGATCGAACGGGAAGGAGACGAATGGATCTGTGTTGAATCGTCCGAGGGCTGCGGTTGCGCCACGAGCAAGGCCGCCGACGGTCTGAGCCTCTTCGGACTCTTCCTCTTAGGGCTCAGTCTTCGACGAACCAATCGTCGGGCATGAACAGGGCCTCGTTGGGATCGGTCTCGCAGCCGAGCGAGCCCTGCCCGCGGGTCATGGAGTCTTCCCTCTATTGTTGGCGCAAACGCCCCAACATCATCATCAGCACCAGGCAAGACCAAAGGCCTGACGAAGCGGCCGAAGACCCCGTGCTCTGACAGCCTCCCTCTGCATCGTTCTGCTCTTCTTCGGACTCCGCTCCAGGCATCCGGAAGATTGGCGTGCCTTCCTGCTCGAAACGCGTTCCATCCAATAGCGATTGCGGTCGGCCTGGCCGTAGTTCGTCGCGGAGGTTTCCTTTTTCAATGCCGAAGAACCCCAGGGCCTCTTTCGCGAAACAAACGCCGGTATCCAGTACATAGGTACTCGAAATGCCGCACCCGCTTGCTTCATCGATCGGTATGCCGTGACCGGCTTGCTCGATCAGCCAGGACTCCACCCGAACGACGCCCGACTCGTCCTGGTAACGAAGTATCGAAGCAGCCCCGCTCGCCAACTCTTCGTCTGGCACCCGGTCGATGCCGTGGACTTCCGTCCATTGCTCCACCAATTCCGACAAATTGAGCACACCGACGACGGGGTCTCTGGCATTCTGCCACAAGCTAAGGCGCGGATAGGTTCCTTCGTATTCGGGAAATGCATCCCTGACACGACTGGCCCATTCAGCCGGTCCCCGATCGATTCCAGGCATGATGCAAGGCTGTGCTTCCCAGGGAAACATCGAACAGGCATAGGTAATGCCGCTCATGATGGCACCTGCATCAAACACCTCGGGCCAGGTGGCCAACATGATCGAAGCCATGGCCCCGCCGCTGGAAAAACCGGAGATGAAAATCTTCTCAGAGTTGATTTCGAGCAATTGCTGAATAAACAAAACCATTTGCATGATCGATTCGTTCTCGCCCTCTCCCCTTTCGAGATTGGACAAATCCCCGTACTCCCCCGCCCAGTTGAAACATCCCGAGGGGTTGTTGAACAACTTTTGCTCAGGGAAAAGGAGCACAAACCCCCTCTCCTCCGCCAAATCCAACCATCCGGCGTCGGCGATGGCGGCAACCGATTGATTGCAGCCATGCAGCACCAGCACCAGCGGGGCATCAGCAGCAAGATTTTCAGGAGCGAAATACTTCATGCCGAGATTGCCAGGATTGGTCCCGAAATCTTGCGCCTCCTGCAAATCCGTCGCCCAGGCAGCACCCTGACCCAGAACGATTGCCGCAAGAGCACACAGAAGCAATTCGAGAATCCATTTCTTTTTGGCGATCAAAACCCAATGCCCCCATCCACATCGATGCAGCGGCTGTTGAAGTAGTCGCATTCGATGGAGAAGCGCACAGCTTGCCAGATGTCTTCGGGGGTGCCGACGCGCCCCACGGGGATTTTTTCGATGTAGGCGGCCAAGGCTTTTTGGTTCATGCCTTGGGTCATGGGGGTTTCGATCATGCCGGGGGCCACGGCCACGACGCGGATGCCGAAGGGCGCGAACTCGCGAGCCCAGGTCACGGTGTTGGCCGCCAAGGCGGCTTTGGAGGCGGCGTAGTTCGACTGGCCGCGATTGCCGTGGCGGGCGATGGAGGAGATGTTGACGATGACGCCGGGCATGATTTCCTCGGCCGCCATCTTGGCGGCCAGCTCGCGCACCATGTAAGTGGCGCCGTCCAAATTGACCGACAGGACCTGACGCCAGCGTTCGGTGGACATTTTGACGATCTCGCCGGTTTTGCGGTCCCGCTTGACGAGCAGGCCGTCCCGCAGCAACCCCGCGTTGTTGATGAGCGCGTTGACGCCGCCCATGGCCCCGTAGGCCCATTCGACAAAGGCCTCACATTCGACGTCATCGCTCACGTCCAGTTTGCGGGTGTGCACCCCTTCGGGCAATTCGCCGAGGCCGGCTTCGTTTACGTCCCCGACCGCAACTTGTGCGCCTGCCTCGTGCAGACGCTCGGCGAAATATTTGCCCATGCCGGAGGCGCCCCCGGTCACGATGATTTTCAGATCTTTGAGCTGCATTTGATCTCCTATCCCCACTTAATTGTCGTGGCGTTCCAGGCATAGCCGATGCCGGCCGCGGCCAGCACCACGAGGCTGCCGGGGTGGATCTTTTTGTGTTTGAGGCCCATCTCGATGGCCACGATGCCGTCGTTTTGGCCCATGTGCCCGAGGTGCACGAATTCGTCATAGTAGGTCGTCTGTTTTTCCGGATCCACGCCCAGTTGCTCTGAGACATAGCGAAAGGCGCTGTCCTTCATGTGCAGCAGGCCGAGGTAGTCGATGTCTTTGCGCTGGTAGCCGGAGCGCTCCAGCGATTCGTCCACCACGCGGATGAAGTTGGACATGCTGAGTTTGTCCAAGCGCTTTTTCATGCCCTCTGGATCGGGCACGTCCAAATAGCCCAACTGGTCTTTGAGCACCCTGTTGGCCGAGGCGGGGATGTGGCCGCCGCCGGCGGTGGTCAGGGGGATGACCGTGCCCCCGCCTGGTACATAGACGTCGTCTGCGAACCGGCCGTCGGTGATCCTGGAGGTCTCTAAAATGATATTGGCCTTGTGGTTGCGCCGGAGCAGGACGGCCGCACCGCCGGCCGCCAGGTTGAACATGAAGCGCGAGCGGGGATTGCTGTAATCGATGAGATCGCAGTTGCGATAGCCGGAGGCGATCAGCACGCGCTCGCAGGCGGGATCGGTGGCCATCTGACTTTTGGCCAAGGACATGGCCAGCATGAAGGTGCCGCAACGCTGGTTGATGTCGAAGGCCCAGGCCCGGGTTGCCCCGACCTCATTCTGCAGCTTGATGCCGTAGGTCTGCATGGGTCGCTCGGCGTGCACCTCGCCGGCCCAGATGACCAGGTCGATGTCTTCGGGATTCACGCCGGCGCGTTCGATGGCGGTTTCGGCGGCCCGGGCCGCCATGGCCACCGTGTGGTCGCCGGGGCCCGGCACCGCCTTGCTCTTTAGGCCGAACTTGGTCTCAAGCACCTGCCGGGGCACACCGGAACGTTCGGAGATAAAGGCCGCCGTGTGGCGATGCTCGGGCAGATAGATGCCCAGTCCTTCGATGCCTACCCGAATTTGACCCGCAAATGCTTGCATCACCTTGTCCTCCTTAAAAAGACGCTTTTTCTCAATTGTTCAAGGACTGGAGGAGCTCGGTGGTCCGCTTGCCGGCATCGACGGCGGTCTTGCGCCATTCGCTGCTCAAGCGGGCGCTGTATTCCAGGCTGTCTTTCATCAGGCGGCCGAGCTCATCGATGGCCGAGGTGAACTGCTCCTGGCCCTGCTTTTCGTAGCGGGCCATCTCGGTGCCGTATTTTTCGATGCTGCCGAGTTGCTCATCCACGAGCTGCTTGAAGCCATCGAAGGTGAAGGGCAGGTTGTTCATGAAGTCGTGGCTCTTGGGGGTATTCGTTTTGGTCGTCATGCTTAGTCTCCTTGGTCGTTTGCGGGAAGTTTGTTTGTTCCCGATTTCGCAGTGCAACATAGGATTGATTCTGTTTGCTGTCAAGGATAAATACTGCACCGCACCATTGTTGGTCATAGTGGACCGAAAAGACAGAACAAAAAAACAGTGATTTTCTCGGCGAGGGCTGAAAATTGTGCGATAGCGAAATTTGGCTTGACATGAAATTGTGCGTATGCATAATTTCCGACAGACTGAATTCGCGGGAGGAACAAATGATTCACGGTGATTGGCTCGCCAAATGGTCCATGGTGGATCCGGACAAAGTGGCTTTTGTTGACCTGGCAGCGGAGGAGGAAATCTCTTACGGGGCCCTGAATGCCCGCGCTGATCGGGCGGCCAACATGCTGCGCACGCAGTTTGGGGTCGGCTTGGGTCAGCGGGTGGCGGTCCTGGGCGCCAACCGCATGGAGCAGGTGGCGTTGTTTTTTGCCGTGGCCAAACTGGGTGCCATCCTGGTGCCGGTCAACTGGCGCTTGGCCGCCGAAGAGGTGGCCTGGGTGCTCGGTGATAGTACCCCCGAGGTCTTGTTCTTCGGCGCCGACTTAGGCGGTACGGCCCTGGCCTTGGCCGGGGGTCTGTGGTCCGGCGCCATGGTGGGCTTTGATGATGAGGCCGAGGATGGTTATGCCGAGCGACTGGCCCGAAGCGAGGATAAGCCGCAGGCCTGCCAGGAGCTGAACGCGGATTCGCCCTTGATGCTCTTATATACCAGCGGCACGACAGGCCGGCCGAAAGGCGCCGTTCTGACCCATGGCAGCATCACCTGGAACGCCATCAACACGGACTGCGGCTGGGACTTGCGCGGCGACGATGTGACCGTGGCCCACGCGCCATTATTTCACACGGGCGGCTGGAACGTCCTGACCTTGCCCTTGATCCACCGCGGCGCCACTGTGCTTTTGGCGCGCAAGTTCGATGCCTCAGAGACCCTGCGCGCCATCGAAAAGTACAAGGTTACGGTGCTCTTTGCTGTGCCCACCATGTTTCAGATGATGCTGGAACGACCGGAGTTTGGCCAAACCGATCTCAGCTCGATGCGCTTTTTTATCTCCGGGGGCGCGCCTTGTCCCATTTCCCTCATCGAGGCTTATGCCGCTTTCGGCCTGACCTTCAAGCAGGGTTATGGCCTGACCGAGGTGGGGCCCAACTGTTTCGTGTTGCATGAAAGAGACGCCATTCGCAAGGCCGGCTCGGTGGGCTTTCCCGTGTTGCATTTAGATACCCGGCTCGTTGAGGTTGATGGGCAGCCGGTGGGTCCGGGCGAGGTGGGCGAATTGCAACTCAAGGGGCCGACGGTTTGCGCCGGCTACTGGAACAATCTTGAAGACACGGCGAAGGCTTTGGATGAAGACGGTTGGTTCGCCACCGGCGATCTCTTTCGCATAGACGAGCAGGGCTACCACCACGTGGTGGGGCGCTTAAAGGAGATGTACATCTCGGGGGGAGAGAACGTGTATCCGGCCGAGGTGGAGCGGGTATTGTATCAATTACCAGAGATCGTGGAGGCTGCGGTGATCGGCAAGGCGGACGAAAAGTGGGGCGAGGTGGGCTATGCTTTCGTGGCTTTTGATCCGGCTTGTCAGGACAAGTTGAGCGAAGAGGTGATCCTGGCTCATTGTCGCAAGCAGCTGGCGAAATACAAGGTACCCAAGGGACTTCAGATTATGGAAAGCTTGCCGAAAGGCCCCTCCGGCAAGATACTCAAAAAGGCCCTTTGGGCTGCAAATCCATGAATTCGCCTTAGGCCGGCGTGGGAGATTTGGGCATGAGCCAGGAAGTCAATCCCTTCGATGAATTGCTGAAGATGATGTCCGAGCGTTTCAAGGGCTATCAAGACGCCTTTACCTCTCTCTTGTCCTTCTCTGATTCGGCCACGCAGGATGGACGACCCGCAGGTTTGCCCGAGGCGATGTTTGAGCGCTTGAGAAAGACGGATCCGGAGCGCCTGTCGCGGATGGTCGACAGCTTGAGGCGCGAATATCTTGATGACTTCAAGGCCATGGGTCCCGATGCTTTCCACCTGGATGTAAAGCCCTTGGCCGAGGCCTGGCGCAAGGTCATGGCAGGGGAGGATGACGAGCAGGCGGCCAAAATATTGAGTCGCTTTTTAGATGCCATGGCCGTCAAGGCCCGTCTCGGTGCCGAGTATTACGCCGACCCGGAGCAGACGCCGGTGGGGCAGACGCCCCGGCAATTGGTGCATCGGGAGGGCGAGATCGAGTTGTACCGTTACTTGCCTCTGCCTGATGTGAAGCCGGCCGCCGCAGAGCCGGTGCTGTTGGTCTATTCGCTGATCAACCGCTCCTTCATTCTGGATCTGCTGCCGGGCGCCAGCTTCATCGAGTACCTGCTGGAGCAGGGTTTGGACGTCTACCTCATCGAGTGGGGTGAATGCGCTCCCGGCGATCGAGAGACCACGCTGGACAGCCTCATCGAGCCGGGCATTTCGGGTTGCGTCGAGGCCATCTGTGCTCGGACCGCTGCAAGGCAAGTCAGTCTTTTCGGCCATTGCATCGGCGGCGATTTGGCGCTGATGTATGCCGCCTTGCAGCCTGAGCGGGTCGCCCGCTTTGTGGCGTTGACCACGCCCGTGACCGCCTCGGACGGCGGGGTCGTGGCCCTGTGGACCGACCGCGACGTGATCCCCATCGATGAGATCATCGAGCGTCATGGCCACATGCCGGCCAAGCTCATTCGTTACACCTTCATGGCATTGAAGCCTTATTACGAGGGCCTGAAGGGGAAGATGTTTTTTGAGAACCTGGGCGACGACAAGTTCATGGAGCTCTTCTATCCGGTGGATCGCTGGGCCAATGAGAACGTGGACATCCCCGGAGAGGTCTTCCGCAAGTTCGTCCGCGAGGTGCTCGTCGATGATCGTTTTTCTCGCGGGGAGACCCGCATCCACGATCGGCGCGTGGACTTAGGCAAGATCCGCTGCCCTTTGTTCACCTTGGCGGCTGCGAAGGACTGGATCGTGCGCCCCAAAAGCGCCGAAATTTTGAACGACCTGGTGGGTTCCAAGGACAAGCGCTTCGAGCTCATCGAAGATTCTCACGTGGGCATCATGATCAATCCCACGAACCGCAAACACTGGGATTCCATCGCAGGTTTTTTGAAAGGTTCGACAGAAGTTCGCAGGGCCTATTGCCGCCCTGGGCTGCGCTCGCAGCCCGTTCAACTGTAGTCGCTTATTTTTTACCCAGTTTGTTCAGCAGGGCGTTCATGCGCTCGCGCACCTTGTCCATGTCTATTTCTTCGTCAAGGTCTGCAGGCGCTCGCTCTGCTTCGGGCGCCGGCTCGGGCGCCGGCGTGGGGGCCGGCGTGGGGGCCGGGCTGCCGCCGAAGCCCATGTTGCTCCAAAGGGGGTTGATTCCAGGCGTGAAGATTTGGCCGGCCGAAGCCAGTTGGCTGGCGGCTGACGCCAGAAAAGCGCCCAAAGGTCCCTGGTCCAAGGTGCCTTGCGCCCGGATGATCGAGTGCAGAAGCTGAACGGGCAAGAGGTTTAAGCGCTCGTCTTGTTCGAGGATGACCTGGGTGAGTACCTGCCGGGTAAGGTCCTGTCCGCTTTTGGCGTCTTGCACATGCACCCAGGTGCCCGCGCTTACGATTTGGGCGAGGTCTTCTAAGGTGATGTAGCAGCTTTGACTCGTGTCGTAGAGCCGCCGATTGGAATATTTCTTGATGATCACGCTATCGCTTTTCTTGTCGGCCATCGCATTGCCTCCGGGCTGGACTCCATATTAGTGGGCCTCGCACGGCAATGCAACAAATAGTTCTGTTGCACCGCAAAAAGAACTTGACACCAATATGGCAATGATTTAGCTTGTTAACTGTTCTGAGATGTTGCAAGCGCACATTTTCCTGTGACCTGGAGGCAGCTATGAAATCCAATTCTTTTGCTGATGCGAACATGGCGGCTTTCGGGGGGCAGATGGCCCAGGCCTGGCAGCAGGGCTTAGAGGGCTGGTGGAAGAACCTCTTGGGCGATACGGAGCGCATGCGGGATTTGGGTCGCCATTTGGCCGAGTCATCGGGCGCAAGGACTCAGGTCGGCGATCTGGGTCGAGTCTTGGAGGCCTTAGAGCTCATCGAACAACGCATGACGCAGATGGAGACCCAGGTGCAAGAGGTGGCTTCGGGCTTGGCGGCCGTGGCCGAACACCTGGCCGGGCAAAAAGACAAAGTGAGAAAGAAATGATGAATTCTGTAGTGACGAGTTTATGGGGGCGACAGCAGCGCTTTGCTCAGGCCACCTGGCTCAGACAGGTGCCACCCCCGGCCTGGTCCACAACGCATCGGGTTTTGATGGACGAAGGCAGCTGGGCTCTGCGGGATTTTTCCAAAGATGAAGTCTCGCGACCCATGGTCCTGGTGGTGCCCCCTGAGGTCAACGCCTCGACCATCGTGGATTTTTCCGCCGAGCAGAGCTTGGTGGGCACGATTTTGTCCCACGGGTTTTCCCGTGTGGCGGCTCTGTGCTGGGGCTCGGCCGATGAAGATAGCCGCGAGCGGGGCATCGACGACTCCGTCATGAGCATTTTGGCAAGTCTGGAGCGCCTGAGTAGCTTGACGGGGCACAAGAGCCATCACGTCGTGGGCGTCTGCCAGGGTGGTTGGGAGTCCGCCATCGCCGCGGCTTTGCAGCCCGATCGTTTCGCGAGTCTCACCCTCGTGGCCGCCCCCATTGATTTTCATGCGGGCGCTGGTTTGGTGCAGGGCTTGGCCCGCAGCCTGCCCATGGCGGTCTTTGAAAACATGGTGGCCATGGGCGAAGGCGTTATGCGTGGGAAATTCATCTCCTCTGGCTTCGACAATCTCTTGCCCTTTGAGCGCTATTTCTTGAAGTACCTGAGTATCTGGAATCACCTCGATGATGCCGAGTGGATGGAGCGATTCTACGAACTCAACGATTGGTATCGAGCGCCGAAGGATCTGCCGGGCCCCATGTACTTACAAGCGGTCAGAGAGCTGTTTAAAGACAACAAGCTGATCAAAGGGCGCATGGAGGTCATGGGCCGGCGGGTGGAGCTGAGCAACATTCGCTGCCCCGTGGCCCTTGTGGCTGGCAGCAAAGACCACATCACGCCGCCTGAGCAGGTCTGGGCGGCTGAAGCGGCTGTGGGTTCCCAGAAGATTTTTCGCCGCTTGATCCCGGCGGGTCATGTCGGCACCTTCATGGGCAAGCAGGCCTTGGCGGATCACTGGCCTGCCGTTTTGGCCAAGCTTCGTGAGTGGGAAGACGAAGCGTAGCGGGGGAGCGAGAACATGGACCTGCGTGAAATGGCTTGGATGGCTATTGGTTTGTATGTCTTGGTGACGGCCGTATTGGCCTATCGTGGTTGGAAAAAAACCAAGAGCTTGGAGAGTTTTGCCATCGGTGGCGGGGACATCGCGCCTTGGATTGTGGGTTTGTCCTTGGCGGCCCAGCTGACTTCGGTGGCCACCTTTGTCGTCAATCCGGGTTTGGTCTTCGCATACGGCCTCAGTGGCTTGCTGGGTTTCGGCGTGGCCGCGGGCGCGGGCATTATCCTGGGGCTGGTGCTTTTCTCGAAGGCCTTTCGGCGCATGGGCGCCTCGGTGCAAGCGCTGAGCGTGCCGAGTTGGATCGGCAAGCGTTTTGAATCCAAATCCCTGCAGTTGAGTTTCGGCGTGGTGTCTTTGGCCATGATCAGCTATGCGGTGCTCATCGTCGTGGCCATCAGTCATGTACTGCATATGCTCTTGGGCTTGGAGGCCTGGGTTTTGGCCTTGGCCCTGATCGTTTTTGTTTTTGGTTACGTGATGCTGGGCGGGGTCAACACCCACGCCTACACGAATGCCATTCAGGCCTCCATCATGGTGGTGGTCGCGCTGCTGCTGCTCGGCAACGGCCTGCCGAGTCTCTGGGAGGGGGAGGGGCTATTCGCCAGCCTGGCCGCGCAGGATCCGGTGTTGGTGCAGGTCACGAATCCGGCCAGTCTCTATTTCCGCAACCTCTTTGAAGTCTTCGGCTGTAACTTTCTCGTGGGCTTGGCCTTGGTTTGCCAACCCCACATCCTGTCCAAATCTCTATACCTGAAAAACGACAGCCAGGTGCGGCGCTTTCTCTGGGTGGCTACGGGCACGGGTTTGGTTTTCATGATGGTCATGTGGGTGGGTCTGTTCGCTCGTTTGGAATTGCCCGCGGGCACAACCATCGACCAGGTGGTGCCGGCCTTCATCGCCAGCCATTTCTCCGCGGGTCTTCAGGTCTTGATCTCGGTGGGCGTGCTCTGTGCGGGCATTTCTACCCTGGAGGGCATTCTCTTGGCCCTGTCCACCATCATTTCATCCGACCTATACCTCGCCATTTTCGGCAGGCGGCTTGAGGCCGCTCGGGGTGCTGAAGGCGCGGGTCGCTCGGCGTTGAAAGTGGGTCGCTGGTCGATCGTTGGGTTGGGCGCCGTGACCTTTGCCCTGTCGCGTTGGCAATTGACAAATCCCACCGGTGGCTCGGTGGCCATCTTCGCGCAGTACGGAATCTATTTGTTGGTGAGCGCCAGCTTTGTTCCTTTGGCCGCGGGCATGTTCATGCCACGGGCGACAAAGGGCGCGGTTTGGGCCGGCGCTTTGAGCTCGGTGGCTGCCTATCTGTTGACCGCGTTGACGGCCTGGAGCAGCATGGCCAACAACCCGGCCTTTTTGGCCACGGTGGGGTTGGCGGCCGGTGGTCTGGCTTTCGGGTTCGTGATGCTTTGGCCCCAGTTTGAGAGGATCGTCATGAGGAAAAGTGTATTGAGCGGCACGAGCTTGCTGGTCGTGATGCTGGCCATGTCGGCCTGTGGGTCCGAGGGGCCTGAGTGCAGAGTCGGCGCTGATTGCATTTCCGGCGTGTGTCTGTCCGACGGCAATTGCCAGTTGGCAGAGGACGGTGGGGAGCACGATGGCGGCAGCGACGCGGGCGAAGAACAAGATGGCGCAAGCGACGGGGCCGACGAAATCGCCGATGGCGCTACGGAAGAAGATGGCGGGCAAGATGCGGCCGACGCAGGCGGGGACGAAGGCCCGACCGCCTGTCTGCCCAACCACGACGGGATCATCGAACGGCGAGAAGTGGGCATGGCCGCGGGTTTGCGTGCCACCTTCCGGGTGGCCAGCGGTGCGACTTGGGATACGACCGGTGCAATCCAGGCCGACGAGAGCCGCATCTGGGACATGGATGTGGCCTTGGCAGGCGATCACGCGGTTTTGGTGGAGCTCGGCGATCCGGTCGGCACCTGGTTCGCGCCGAGTTTTCCGGCCGCCGATTACACGAGTCGCTTGCGTGACGATGAAGACCTGCTCGGCGTTTTTCAGGTGACCGAGGATGCGCTCTTGCTCCTGGGCGTGGTTTCTCCGGACGAGGGTTTGTACCGCACCGAGCTGGCCTACGATCCGCCGGTCGAGGTGCTGCGCTTTCCCCTGCAAGAGGGCGCTGCCTGGTTCACCGAGTCCTCGGTCAGCGGTGTGGCCCTGGGCGTGCCGAGTTACTACTCTGAAGATTACGATTGCCAGGTGGATGCGGCGGGCGTGCTTTCCACACCCTATGCTGATTTCGACGTGCTCCGAGTGCGCACGGTGTTGAGTCGCACGCTCGGGATGAGCGTGAGCGAGATTCGCAGCTTCGCTTTCGTCACGGAGTGTTTCGGCACCGTGGCGACCCTGGCGGGACCGGAGAGTTACCTTCCCGATGGTGAGGTGGAGTTTTCCGACTTGGCGGAGCTCCGCAGGCTGGCTCCGTGATGCTGCGTTTTCAATTGCTCGTTCTGGTTCTTTTTCTGCCTCTCAGCCTGGCAGGTTGCCTTGGTTTTCACAAAGGCGCCATGCCTGAAGAACCCGGCGATGCCAGCTACCTGGACGTAGAAGGGGTGCGGGTGCGCTACTTGGACACGGGCGGTCCGGGCGCGCCGGTGCTGCTGATTCATGGTTTTGCTTCATCCTTGGATACTTGGACGGGCGTCATTCCGGTTCTGGCTTCCAAACATCGGGTGCTGGCTCTGGATATGAAAGGCTTCGGCTGGACCGACAGGCCAGAAGGCGATTACTCACCCGCGGCTCAGGCTCGGCTGGCCTTGGCGCTGATGGATAAACTCGGGGTGCAACGCACGGCCGTGGTGGCTCATTCCTGGGGTTCTTCGGTGGCCTTGAGCATGGCTTTGCTCGCGCCCGAAAGGGTGGAGCGCATCGCGCTTTACGATGCTTGGGTTTATGAAGCGCAGCAGCCCATGTTTTTTATTTGGGCGCGAGCGCCGGGCATCGGCGAGGCGCTCTTCGCCATGTTTTACAACGAGCGAGCAGAAGATCGCATCGTCTTGGGGTTTTACGATCCCGAACGTTATGTGACGCAGAAGCTGGTGGACCTGACCTTGAAGGCCATGGCGCGGCCGGGCACGAAAGCCGCGGCCCTGGCGGTCGCCCGGGCTCAGAATTTTCAAGAGCTAGAGACATCTTACGCCAAGGTGAGCCAGCCGGTGCTCTTGCTCTGGGGCCGAGAAGACCATGTCTCCACCATGGAAGTGGCGGAGCTGTTGTTGCGGCAGTTGCCCAAAGCAGAGCTGAAGGTCTACGCCCGTTGTGGACACTTCCCCATGATCGAAGCCTTGGCTGAATCCACCCGGGACCTGGCTGTCTTTTTGGCGGGCGGAGGTGGGGCATGAAACGCGCGCTTTCGAGTCTGCTTCTTGCCGCGGCTTTGTTCTGGTTTCAAGGGCAGGCTTCGGCCACCGGCTTCACCGACATCGGACAGGATATCGAAGCCCGCAGTGAGACCGAGTTCAGTATTCAAGGTGCCTTGCGTTTTCGCGGCTCGCTTTTGAATAATCTGGATTTGGATCGGGGCCTGACCCCTTCTGGCGCGCCGTTTTATTATGTGCCCCTCGATGACCCAACGGCCCAGACCTTGACCCATGCCGACATGCGCTTGCGTTCCGATATGGCCGTCTACGTACCGGCCGCGGCTTTGTCGGTGAAACTGCGTTTGGACCTTTTGGACAACTTGGCTCTGGGCTCGGCCCCAGACGGTCCGCCGGCCGGCGCCTTGGGTCAAGAGCCCCCGGCCGTGGCTTTTCGCATCAAGCGGGCCTATGGCGAGGTCTTGCTGCCTTTTGGTTTGTTGGCGGCGGGACGCATGGGCAGTCATTGGGGCCTCGGCATGCTGACGAACGGCGGCGATTGCGCCGACTGCGATTCGGGCGACGCGGCGGATCGCATCGCCTTGATGACGCCTTTGGCCGGCCACATTTGGGCTTTGGCCTACGACTTTTCCGCCATCGGGCCCACCGGGGCTTTGGCCGACGGCTCCCGGGTGGTGGATCTGGATCCCGCCGACGACGTTCGCACCTTGACTTTCGCCATGCTCAATTTCAAGACCGACCTGACGCGGCAACGACGCGCGGCAGCGGATCGGGCCACGGTGGAGTACGGGGCTTATGTGAGTTATCGCTGGCAGGACAAAGACGTGCCCGCGAGTTATCTGGATTTGGCCCTGCCTGTGGACATCGATTCAGCTCAGGTCATGGCCAGAGGACTGAACGCCCTGGCCGGTGACGCTTGGTTCCGTTTGACCCTGCCCTCATTCCGGCTTGAGGCTGAGGCGGCTGTTCTGTGGAGCCATATCGAGCAGGCCTCCTTGTTGCCCGGTGCGCTTTTACAAGATCCGGTGGAAAGTCTGCAATGGGGATTTGCTATCGAAAGCGAATACGGCTCGGCCGACTCGGCCTTCGGTTTTGGTCTGGACTTGGGGCTGGCCTCCGGTGATTCGGCTCCTGGTTTCGGCGCCACGCCGCGCTTGAACGAGGCTGCGGGTTTGCCCGGCGATTTGCATGGGGCCCAGGCCAGGCCGCCTTACGACAACCGCATCGACAATTTTCGTTTTCATCCGGACTATCGGATTGATCGCATTCTCTTTCGCGAGCTCGTCGGCACGGTCACCGACTGTTTCTATATACGACCGCATGTTCGCTACCGTCTCCTGGAACTCGGTGGGCGGGGTCATCTGACCGTTGGGCTGTTTGCCGTGGCCAGTTTTGCCCTTGAATCCGCCTCGGCCCCAGGCGGCGAACATCCTTTGGGCATCGAGCTCGATCCGACCTTGGCTTATGTGGATAGGCTGGGCTTCTCCGTTGTGGCCGAATACGCCATCTTGTTGCCTTTGGCTGGGCTCGACAATTCCATCCAAAACATAAGCGCCAAACCCGCGCAGCTTGCACGCCTGCGTCTGACTTATGGATTTTAAGGGTCATCGTTATGAGAAAATACTCGCTCCTTTCGCTTTTTGTTTTGCTGTCTCTTGGCCTGGTTGTGGCCTGCGGTGACAATCAGACTTTTCCTGTAGACCGGGATGACTATATGCCGGCCGACACCGAGCCCTTGGCCTGCATACCGAACCTGGATGGGCGCATCGAGGCCCATGAGTTGCAGGCGGCCTACGGCGTGAGTGTTTCGTATCTGATCTCCCCGGCCGGAGAAGCCCGCGCGGTGGATCTGGTCGGCTCGGAACAAGGCGGCAAACGCCGCTGGGACTGGGGTGCGGACTACGAAAGCGATCAAGTCGCGCGCTTGGCTGCCGAGGAACTTGCCGGCAAATGGTATGCAGCGGATTTCCCGGCCGGCCAGTTCGTCACCGACTTCGACGCCGGCGGTACCGTTGAGTCCGTCTACTCGCTAGACTCTGCGGGCCTGCATTTACACGGTCTGGCTTCGGCCGAAGAGAACCCGGCAGACGGACAGACCCTGATGGTCTACAACAGCCCGGTCTTGCTCTACCGCTTTCCCATCGAGGTGGGTTCCAGTCACGTCAGCGTCGGCCAGGTGCAAAACGGCATGTTTCGCGGTCTGCCCTACGCCGCCCGCGACACCTACGAAGTCGACGTCGACGCCGCCGGCGAGTTGGTCTTGCCCGACGTGACCTTCACCCAGGCCCTGCGGATTCGCGTGCGCAGCGTCATCGAACCCTCGGTGGGCCAGTCCGTCTCCCAACGCCAGGTCAGCTATATGTTCGAATGCTTCGGCGAAGTCGCCCGCGCCACCAGCCGCATAGACGAGCCGGATGAAGACTTCACCAACGCCATCGAAGTGCGGCGCTTGGGCCTGGGCTTGAGTCAGGACTCGCTGCATCTGTAGGCCTGGACCAATTCTGTGGACTGATTCGGGGACGGGACTTCAACCATCACCTGCCCAGACGGATCCAGCGCCTCCTTCGGCGAGAGCCAGGACCAGTCCTGCTCAGTGAATGACAACGGCGACGGCAGCCACACCATCAGTTGCCCCGACGGAACGGAGATCACCTTGGGCGGCGGAGGCGGAGAAGCCTGCACGGTGGCGGACAACGGAGACGGCACCTCCACCATTTCCTGTCCCGACGGTTCCACCGCTACGGTGCTCAACACCGATCTGTCTTTGCCCCGGGAAGCACAGTTCAACTTCAGTGGGCAGATCGAAGACTACCAGGTGCCCATGGGGACCCATCGATTGCGGCTGGTGGTGGAGGGCGCCTCCGGCGGGCCCATCAACAACAACCTGGAGGGGGGCCTGGGCGCAAGAGTAGAGGCCATCGTGGACGTAACCCCCGGTGAAATGCTGTCCATCCTGGTGGGCGAGCAACCCGAAAGGGATAACTACTGTAGCGCGGGAGGCGGTGGCGGCAGCTTTGTGGTGGATGCCGAAAATTCGCCCTTGGCGGCGGCCTGTTGGGAGATGGACAGGACGCAAGCGACGGACAGAGCATCGGTGCCGGTGGAGGGCGGGCTTTCGTCAACGGTGGAGCCGGCGGCCTGGCTGATCCTCTAAACGGCTGCCCCTCCGCCCCTGGCGGCGGATCCTACTCTAGCGACGAAAACGCCATCATCGAATTGCGCGAACGACACGGCCACGGCCGGGTCATCATCACCCCCCTCTGAGCCCTCCAATACACAGGTGCCGACCAGATCCGAACCGACTGGCTTTGCCGATCCGAACACCGCCAGTCGCACGACCCCCATTTCGCTAGAGCCCTGCTCGGAAGAGCGGATGACCAGGTTCAAGACCAGCACGTCATCGAAGTGACCGGCCACGGTTTCTAAGGGCTGGCCCCGGCTTTCCAGGGTGACTTCCAATTGGATGTGGACGGAGAAGTCGCCCGCCACCACGTCGAAGGACAAAGGCCCCCCATGCGGGCACTTCGTTGCTGTGATGCTGACATGTCCGAGGGGTATGATATGCTTTTGGGATGGAATGGAGGAGCCATCGCGGTCATGGGTGATCAGGGTCGCGGCTTATCAGGCCCTGGAAGCTGGCCTGATCGAGATGACCATCCCGGACAAACCGCGTAGCAGCAAACAGAGATACCGCTTGACGGAAAAAGGTAGGCACTGGCTTCAGAATAAATAGGAGTTCGGCTACGGCGTATATTGTGGGGCACATGAAAACGTTAGCGCTTCCTTTGCTTTTGGTGGGTTTGGTCTTGTCCGCTTGCTCCGATGAGGTGTCGAGCGTCGGCCCGGAATGTTGCCGGGGGGTGGTTTGCTCTGGGCATGGTGATTGTGTTCTTGGCGCGGCGGGTGCGATGTGCGAATGCTATCCGTGCTACCACGCCGAGGGTTTGAGCTGCGTTGAAGATGCCGTCGATGCCTGGTTTTGGGTTAGTTGTTCGGGGCATGAGCCGTGTTTGTCGGGGGACCGAGACGAGGCTTACGAGATCGGTGTGGTTGAGCGGGTGGAGCCGCTCTGCGCCTGCCGCGAGCGTACGAGGGTCGATTTCTCTTTGTGCACGGTTGCCAGGCGCTGCAAGATCGCCGCGGATTGCTGCCCGGATGCAGGCAAGATCGATCCCCTGGTCTGTAATGTGGACGACCCTTATCGCTATGCCTGCAAGGCGGGCGTCTGCGAAAAACTGAGCTGCGTGACCGACGATCACTGTGTGGCCAATTTTTCGGTGGTTCAGAAAAACAAACCCGGGCATTGGGTGAATGAGGGATGCGTGGCCGCTGAATGCTCGGCTTCTGATTGGCGCTGCTCCTATCGCGAGACCTGCAAGAGCGCTGCGGACTGCTGCCCCCTGGCGGACAGCATCGCCCCCCATGTTTGCCAGGTGGATTATCCATACGTCTACGAATGCGAAGAGGGCTTCTGTCGGATGGTTTTATGCACTCACGATGCCCAATGCAAGCGAAGCGCCGAAAGACGCGATCCCGCGGATGGATGGGTGCATATGGGTTGCGTGGACAAAATCGATCCTTGCACCGACCGACGCCTGCAAGGAAAATGTACCTTCAAAAAGACCTGCAAGACCTATCAGGATTGCTGCCCGGAAGACAACGGCTCTTATACCTGCGGGGTGGATTCCCCCTATCGTTACGAATGCATCAACAAGCTTTGCGAACACCAAAGGTGTTCGGCGGACGCGCAGTGCGAAGTGTTTTTCGAGAGGTGGTATGGCGACAATCTGGACAACTACATCGATCTGGGCTGCGTGAAGCGATGAGGAATGGGGGGGACGGCTTCACCGATGACTTCAAGGTTCCGGATGCATGCGTGTTGTGTGCGCATGTCCGCGACGAAGGAGGCCTGCGTCAGGTCGCGGAGGCCTCCACCCTACGCAGGGGTGATGAAGGCCACGCATCAGAGGTCGCCGGATTGCAGCTCGACCTGGCTGACCTCATAAACCAACTGCTCGTCCAGAAAGATCCGCAAGGTGGCGAAAGACGAGCCAAAGCCCCAATCGGGCGCTCACACCCGCGTCTTCCCGTCAGTTCCGCAGGAAGTCGCCGCCGGTTCGGCGGTCGCCCTTGGTTTTTTCGGCGTGGATGGGTCCATGGCCCCAAGCCAACCAGATCCGAACCGACTGGGTTTCCACTTCGTTAGAGCCCTGCTCGGAAGAGCGGATGACCAGGTTAAAGACCAGAACGTCGTCGAAGTGACCGGCCACTGTTTCGAAGGGCAGGCCCCGGCTTTCCACGGTGACTTCCAATTGGATGTGGACGGCGGATTCGCCCAGCACCACGTCGAAGTCCGCGCTTTGGGTTTGGTCGATTGCGTCCAGGCTCAGGTCGAAGGACAAAGGCCCGGTGGAGGGCATGAGGATTTCGGCTGCGCTGCCGGAGAAAGACTCGGGCGAAAGGCCCAAGACCTCGATGCGGTCGTCGTTGAAGCGCAGGAAGGCCATGCCGAAGATCCCCCACTGCTGCTGAAAGTACGCGGACACTTCGATGACCCGCCAGTCACCATGGGCTTCTTCAAAGCTACCGACCGCGCGCAAACGACCATTCTGCTGCCAGGTGCTTAGCCCATGATCATTGATGACGGTCCAACCCTGGGTGATCCATTCCGCATTCCCCGTAAGCGGCCAATAAGAATCGCTGCTCTGCTGCCCACAGGCGGGCCAAAAGGCACCCCCCAAAAGCATCAAGCCGAAGACCGTTGATATGAGTATGAGCTTTCTTTTGGTTCGCATGTCCTCTCCCTTTCGTCCCAAGCGAATTTGAACTTTCGTCCTTTATATCCGATTATGCTGCGCGTATGAAGATCATTTCTTGTCGACGGTAGTTAGCCTTGGTGCCCCAGCGCCCTTCATGCGCAGGGTGCCTGATAATTTGTGAGGTGTTTGGTTATGCTTAAACTTGGGGTTGTCGGCACATCGCGTAAAGAGGATGAAAAACGAGTTGCTATTCACCCGGAGCATCTGGTTCGCATACCAGAGGATCTGCGTCAAAACCTCGTATTCGAGGAAGGCTATGGTGAACCCTTCAGCGTGACAGACGAACAGCTTGGCGCTCAATGTGGCGGACTGGCAAGCCGCAAGGAGATACTTGAGCGCAGTGATATCGTGCTTCTCCCCAAGCCCCTTGTCGAGGATCTTCATGAGATCAAGGAAAACGGCATCCTCTGGGGCTGGCCGCATTGTGTGCAGCAGCGGCCGATGGCCCAGGAGGCAATCGACCGCAAGCTGACCCTCATCGCTTTTGAGGAGATGTTTGTATGGGGACCCGACAAGCATCGAGGCCGGCACACGTTTTATAAAAACAACGAGCTTGCCGGCTACTGCGCGGTATTGCATGCCCTTGAGTTGAGAGGGATGGATGGGCACTATGGAAAGCAGCGAAAGATCGTCATTCTAAGCTTTGGCGCGGTCAGTCGTGGGGCCATTTACGCCCTCAAGGCGCGTGGCTTTCGGAACATCACCATCTGCATTCAACGGCCCGACCACTTGGTGCGCGAAGAAGTGCTTGGTTGTCATTATTTGCGCATGCGGCGAGGAGGGAAAGGCGAGCCCCGCCTAATTGCGGTGGAGCACGACGGCAGGGAGAGGTCCTTGCTTGATCTGATCCATGATGCAGACATTTTGGTCAACGGCACCTTCCAGGTCTTGGATCAACCTGTCACCTTCGTCAACGAGGATGAGACATCCTCCCTCAAGCCCGGGTGCCTCATCATCGACATCAGCTGCGATGAAGGCCTTGGGTTCCATTTTGCAAAGCCGACCAGTTTTAAAAATCCGATGTTCAAAGTCGGGCTGGCTGATTACTACGCCGTGGATCATACGCCGAGCTATCTGTGGGAAGGCGCCTCCTGGTGCGTCTCGGGTGCGCTTATTGGGTATTTGCCTGTAGTCATGGGGGGGCCGGATAGATGGGAAAAGAACGAAACCATCAGGCGGGCCATCGAAATCCAGGACGGCGTGGTGAGGAACCCCTCGATCCTCTCCTTTCAGAATCGTTCTTCTGAATACCCCTATGACGTGAAGAGCACACCTGCCCCCTCTGAATGACCCCCTTGGACTACTTTTTCTTGAGCAGCTCGGCCAGGTTGGCGAAGGGGTTGTGGGTGACTGAGCCTTCGTCGCGCTCGCGTGGGGCCAAGGGGCCGGAGACCTCGGCGACCATGTCGCGCTGGTGTTCGTTGTCGTGGCAATAGATGCACAACAGTTCCCAGTTGCTGCCGTCGGGCGGGTTGTTGTCGTGGTTGTGATCTCTGTGGTGCACGGTTAATTCGCGGAGCTTCTTGCCCTCGAACTCGCGACCACAGTGGCCGCAGACCCAGTCAAAGAGTTCCAAGGCTCGCGCCCGGTAGCCCTGTTCTCTCTCGGCCTGTCGACGTCGCTCGTCTTGCACCAGCTTGCGAAGTTTGTCCGGATCCGACTTTGTTTTCTTCGGTGACATGCCTTGGC
>JAFCZJ010000198.1 GCA_019314375.1 Deltaproteobacteria bacterium
GGCCAGTTGATCCCATAGCCCGCTGGGGAAATGTCGAACTTATCGAGTTGCTCCCGGTTTGCGCCCGAGAGTCGGGGAAACCAGGCAATGGGTATCGATACCTCCCGGCCATCAGCATGTAGGCAAAAAGAGACGGGAAAAGCTGCAAGTCAGTGGAATATATGCCTAAAGCGCGTCTCAGCGCTGAGACGTTTGGAGCCTTGTCCAGGCACTTGACAGAGCGGCCAGGGGAGGCCTTTTTATCGGTACCCGTCCAGTCCCACGATGGCCACCCCGGCACCCTCGGGCGGCGGTCCGATGTTGCCATCATCATCGTCGTCTTCGATGCCGTCGCAGATGACAGCGGCCCATTTTTGATTGGGCGATACGGCCAGGGTGTTGGCACCGACGTTGTCGCAGAGGTGAAAGCGATCCAGGGTGCGGAAGTTGTTCAGGTCGTAGACGGCGAATTGATCGGAGAAGTAGCTCTCCATGACCAGCAGGTTGCCGTCGGAGATGTAGAAGTGCTCTTCGGCGTCGATGGGCGCTTTGGCTTGGTGGACGATTTCCAGGTCGGGGTAGGAGTAAAATGTAGCCGATGGTACAGTCAGCCAGTCTTCCAGGTAGATAAGCCCGATTTCGGTCAGGGGAACGAAGGGGCCTTGACCGTGTTGACTCGCATCGATCCTGCTGGTGACCGCCCCATCTACAAAATTGAACGCGGTGATACTTGGCCAGTTCTCGCCTCCGAGACAACCATCCCGCGCGCCGAAAAACCCAACGACATGAGTCCCATCTGCCGCAAGTGCCAGGCTACCTGGATAGGAACAGTTTTCTATGACCGACTCAGATTCGATGCTGAAGTCATCCAGGTTGAGGACCTGGAAATAGATGCCCGTGACATCGTCTTTCTTGTCGTTGATGGCGAAAAGCAAGTGAGACTGATCGAGTTCCCATGCTTGGCACATGTAGGAAAGATCATAGGGATTCGGCCACTCGTCGAAGGTTCCGAGCAGTTCTCCAGTTGATAGGCTGAATATGTAGAAAATGTGGGATGTCCTGTCCAGCCTGATGATTCGGTCTGATGCCTTTTGCACGAATAGTGGCGACAAGCCGGTGATGCACTCATGTTCGATCGTTTGCAAGATTTCCCCTGTGCTGCCGTCGGCGATGGCGATGGAACAGTATCCTTGGTTGAAGTAGATCCGGTTCTCCTCCATATCGCAGTGGAAATCCGTGTCGTTCCAGGCGTCGGGCAGGTTTCGAACCCAAAACCTTGCGATTTCTTCGCCGGAGCTTATGGACCGAAACACCAATTCTAAGTCATTGTCTTCCGGAAAGTTGTCTTCGCCGTAGATGATTATGTCTGGATCTGCGCAGGTGTATGCACGCCAGATGCGGTGCTCCGATTTGTACTCGTAGATTTTCTCAGAGTTTTCGAGCTGATATACACCAATGGTGTCACGCTCTAGGCTCAGCTCTCGCGTGATGGTATTCCTTTTCAATGTCCTGTGAATGGTGATTAGTCGCTCTCCGCCTCTGGAAAAGAACTGGCTACCCATCCAGCCATCGACTTCGATTATGCGAAGATCTCTGTCACCAATTGGAAATCCATCCCCACAGCCCGAGAGAAGCAAAAGCACGACCAATATTGCCGGTATGATCTTCCTTTTCATGACCTACTCCACCACCGCGCTGCCATAAACCGATACATCGATTTCGGGACAGGTCGGGTCGTCCGAAAAAACACCAAGCACCGAGTCTGGACCTCTATCGATACCCATCCAGGCCCACAATCGCCACCCCGGCACCCTCGGGCGGTGGTCCGATGTTGCCATCATCATCGTCGTCTTCGATACCGTTGCATTTGACGGCCGCCCATTTCTGATTGCGCGACACGGTCAAGGTGTTGGCACCGACGTTGTCGCAGAGGTGAAAGCGATCCAGGGTGCGGAAGTTGTCCAGGTCGTAGACTGCGAATTGATCGGAGAAGTAGCTCTCCATGATCAGCAGGTTGCCGTCGGAGATGTAGAAGTGATCTTCGGCACCGATGGGCGCATCGCCTTGGTGGACGATTTCCAGGTCGGGATAGGAGTAGAATGTCGCTGAGGGAGCGCCTTCGGCGAGCCAGTCCTCCTGGTAGATCAGGTTGAGAGGGAGGATGGGGACGAATGGTCCTTGACCATGTGCGCTCGTGTCTTTTTGGCTTACGACCTCACCGTTGATGTAGTCGAATACGCCAATATCGTCGCCGTCGGTGTCCAGGCACATGCCGAAGTCACTGAAGCTTGCGATGAATCTTCCATTTTCCATATCGAGCGCTCTGTCGGCCGGATATGAGCAACCCTGCAAGACGGTTTCGTTGGTGACCGTCATCTGATCAAGATCCACGATCATGAAATAGAGTCCAGTAATGTCGTTTTTCTTGCCGTTGATGGAAAAGAGCATGTTGCCGTCAGGCAACTCCCATTCATTAGTGGTGAATTGAAGTTCATAAGGATTGGGCCACAGCTCGACAGTTCCAAGAAGCTCTCCCGAAGAAAGGCGGAAGACGTAGAAGGTATTCATGAGGTCGTCCAGTCGGATGATCCTGTCATGCTCTTTTTGTACGTATAATGGTGACCAGCCAGCAATGCACTCATGCTCGATCGTTAGCATGACCGCCCCTGTGCTGCCGTCGGCTATGGCGATGGAACAGTTTCCTTGGTTGAAGTAGATCAGGTTTTCCTCCATGTCGCAGTGGAAATCCGTATCGTTCCAGCTGTCGGGCAGGTTTCGAACCCACAGCCTTGCGATTTCTTCGCCGGAGCTTATGGACCGAAAAACGAGGTCGCAGTCTTCGTCTTCCGGGAATTTGTCCTCGGCGTGGATCAGGATGTCGGGGTCAGCACAGGTGTACGTTCGCCAGATGCGGTATGGCGATGTGTATTCGAAGATCTTTTCGAAATTGCCGACACGATAGACTCCAAGCGTGTCCGGCGTCAGGCGGAGGTCCCTGGATAAGTCGTGCTTTAGGTGCCCGGAGAGGGTGATGAGGTAGTCTGAGTTACGCGAGAAGTAATGGTCTATCATCCAGCCATCGACTTCGATTATGCGAAGGTCTCTGTCACCAATTGGAAATCCATCCCCACAGCCCGAAAGCAGCAAGAGCACGACCAATATTGCCGGTATGATCTGCCTTTTCATGACTTACTCCACCACCGCGCTGCCATAAACCGATACGTTGATTTCGGGACAGGTCGGGTCGTCCGAAAAAACACCGACTTCTGCTTGGTGTTCACCCTCCTCCTGTGGGTTGAAAAACACCCGATAGGTGCAGATGCTGGCCGGTAACAGTTCCTGGCCCTCCAACTCGCAAGCTCCCAGGGTATGTATCGAGAATGAAGCGGCTTGCGGTCCTTCAATCATCGAGATGGTGAAGTTGTGGCTCACTGCCCCCTGATTGCTCACGGTTAGCATTCTGATGTGGGGCCGCTCGCCGATGATCATCTCGCCGAGGTTTATGGAGATCGGGGTTACGATTATGTCGCAAGGGTTAGGTGCATAGGCAACCAACTCGATCACACGTTGTGGTGGATAGGCGCAGGGACCGATGTTGCCGGATTCGAGGATGACCTGTCCAAGGCTGGTTTCTTCACCATAGGGGCTTTCATAGACGACGAGGAAGGCGCATCGCTCGCCCGGCGCAAGGGTCATGCCCTCAATACAGGGCTCTGCCTCGTTGCTGGTATCAAGGCTGAAGCAATCGGCCCCTTCCACGCGGATGCTTGCCAAAAATTCATCCGTATCTCCTGTGTTGGTGACCAGCACAGGCATTGAGAGCACCGTGTATGGGTCGACATGGGGGAATGCAATGCTATCTTTGGAGGGGACGAAATGAGGCAAGTCCTCGTCGTTGTCGTCGCAGACTAAACCTATGCCGTCTTCGTCACAATCGGTTTGATTAATGTTGGCTCTATCAGGGCAGTTGTCGCAGGCATCGCCTACGCGGTCTCCGTCTTGGTCTTCCTGGCTTTCATTCGCAACGGTCGGGCAGTTGTCTACCTGATCGTAGATCCCGTCCCCATCGCTGTCTTCTGGCGTGAAGGGCCAGGGCAAGCAAGAAAGCCGGCCCATGCCGTTCATGTAGTCTTTGGACCTGGGTTTAATGCAGCGCCCTGGTATTTCGCCCCAAATGCCATTATCAAAGCTGCAATCCTCCCCCTCTTCATGGTCCAGGCAGGAGTAATGGTTGAGCCAACCAGGGCGATGGCAGTCGCTTTTTCTGATCCCATGTACGCCCTTGACGAAGACGCAATATTGAGAGCTGTGTTTGATGTCATCAAAGGCCATGAATGCCACGTTGCCGTCGATGAAGAACCTGGTCGTGCCAAGGTTCGGGGGGCCGTCCGGGGCGTCGTGATCATTGACGTATCCGCCGGTTCCCACGATGATTTGCATGATGTGTTCTTCATTGGGGATTTGACCGAGTTCGAACATCTCAGAGTATCTCTCGGTTGTTTCGAGATGGAACCTGTGCTCATGTCCCACGATGAGTAGATCGACATTCGCCAGTTCCATAAACCTGGCCATGCGGTTTCTGACTTCTGGCGTGATTCTATCAACGTCTGCCAAGGGAACATGGAAGGAGACGATTTTCCAGATAGAATCGTCGTCCATGTAGGTGCGCAGGTCTCTCTTTAGCCAAGTTGTTTGGATGGAGTCATCGTCGCTATCTTCCCATGGGGCTGTCTCGTTACCTGGCTCCCAATCCCTGAAGAAACAGTTTTTGTCCACCTTGGAATTGCCATCCCTTACATCGTCGAATTTTTCATCGCAGTGATGATCGTAGGCCACCCCCATGGAAACCACGTGCAGGTTGCCGACGTTGAAGGAGTAGGACGACTTCTCGTATTTGAATTTCTTGTTCAGATCGGGGGCATAAATACGGTGAGGCGGGAACAGGTTCGTCATCTGTTCCCTTGCGGTTCCGCCCTCTTTTACGTGGCCCGGATCCCATTTCTCTTCTACTAGAGATACCAGCATTTCGATCGCAGCTGGAGATAATGCGGCAAAAGTTATGGCATCACTCAAAATCAGAGCCCAAAGTGCGATTGTTTCGGTGGCGGTCAAGTCGAAATCGTAACAACCTTTCCAGTCGTGGTTCCCCAGGGTGGCGTAGATGGGCACGCCCATCATGAAGCTGTTGTAGTTCTTGCCGTCTCGGAAGTTGCGCCGGTTGAACATGCCGAACAAATAGGCTTCGAAAATGCGTTCCTCGTAGCCGGTCTGAACAAGATCGCCCGGTGCCAACCAGAAGGCGGGAGCTTCACCGGTTTCATGTAACATGTCATAGATGTCATCAACGACCTGCCGGTCCTGATAGGGATGGTAACCCGCGAGGCATTCCGTGTTACAGCATCCATCGTCCCAAACAAAAATGCAAAATGCACACGGCCCATAATCTGGCCGTACTCTGGGCGAAAAGTCAGCCACCGCCAAGAACTCGACCGGCTCATTCAACGCCAGGGGGGCCGTCCTGAAGTGTGCATCGGATGCGTATTCCCAGCGCACCGAGGAGGATGGATGGTCGGAAATGTTTGCGACCTTGTAGTGATACCAGGTGCCGGGTCTGAGGTTGTCGAGCTTTGCGCTGTATTGGCAATCTGGGTATTTGTTGGAGGGCGGACTCTGCACAGCAATTGGCGCGATCGTCTGGCAGTTTTCCTTGTCTTTGCCTGCCTCCGCATAGCAGAACTGCATTTCTCGTAAGAACGTGTCGGTGACGTTGTCGTTAAGGTCTTCGCTGAGTATGCATTTTCTTCTCCAGTAGATGCTTGCGGAGTGGTCGGTGATGTTTTGGACATAAGGCAGTCGAACGGAAAACCCTCCGCTCCTATTGTGCATTGCGGTTTCGGGTCGATAGAAATCCGTCAGGTCATAGACATTGCCCGGTACCATCTTCTCACCTGGCTGACAGTTGGGTGGGCATGTGTCGCTGTCGGGATCATGGGGGCTACGAAAGCGCTCAATGTTCGAGAATCGAAGCTCGTCCATTTTGCCGTGGAAGGCGCTATGGTTCCCGAGGTCGGGCAGCCCGCCCAGGTATAGTGGTCCAGGTTGCGGCGACACAATCCGTGGCCAGGGAGGGGCCTTGGTCGGGTCCACCTCTTGGTTGAGTGATCTCTCGAATCGCCCAATGCCTTTACTGTTGACTCCTCCATCCACATAGATGCGGGCGGCAAAATGTCCATCATACAACATCACCACGTGATGGTATTCATCGAGCAGGTACTCGCTGGACACAGGGGTGATGTATCGATAGCGGTCATACTCAGTGGTCGCTGCCTGGATGTAGCCTTGCTCCTTGTCGTTGTATATGAGCAGGTCCAGGGCGATGCCGGATGTGGGTCCGAAAAGGGGAGGCATACCAAAGGTGCCAGAGTATTCCACATGCCTGGCAAGGAGCATGAAATTGCCCGGTTGGGCCGCGATGACGGCGGCCTCGCCTTCCGCAATGGGGCGGAAGCCGATCCAGGCATCGAAGGCGAAGGCTTTTGGTGCGGCGGCAAGGGGGGCTTGGGCATAGCCGCCCTCGAAGGAGGCGCTTTGGCCGGACATGCCGTTGACGCCCAGGAACACATCTCCCACCGTGCCGGCATGTAGTTCATTTCCGCTACTGTCGTCGATGGTTGTAGAGGTCGAAGGAACATTGAAGGTGTAGTGCAGCAGGTTGTAGTCCAGAAAATCCTTGGTGAAGCCTTCAGGTTGAGCTGTATCGAAATCCCCAGCGGGCATTTCTTGGGTGACGCGCTCGACCCGCACCGTGGCGTTCAGGCGCAAGTCTTCGGCTGATATGGAGGCCTCGATCCGATTTACGCCAACATGATAGTCGTGCTCATAGATCCCGCCGCCGGGGGACTTTACGACCAGCAGCAGTTCTTGAGGGTGAATGTCCATGTCCAAGAGATCGGGCATTTTCAAGGGGACCTTGAGTTTGATCGGCTTTTGCACGGTTGTTGGCGTGCCCCCCACGGCCTGGAGGTGCAGGGCGACAGTGACGGGCGAGCTGCCGGTCAGCGGCTCCCAGGGCGTGGCCAAAGACAGCTTGACCAGGCTGCCTTCGGACAGGGAGCCGGAATCAAAACGCAGTTCCCAGCCATCCAGGGCATGTTCCGGTTCTTCGATCTTGATTTTTCGGCCATCGTCTTCGACCAAAAAGTGCAGAGGAGCGGTGGCGAAAGTGCCTGGGTGATCCTTGACCACGATTTTGTGCAGCATCAAGTCGGCCCCGCCAAAATATTGAATATCGAAGGCGTACCTCGTGCCCGACTCGGCTATGAAGGGGATGCTCGCGGTCAGGTTGCCGGCGCGGGCTCTTAGGTTTTCTCGGGCCACCTCGACACGAGACTGCTCGTCTAGGCGGTAGATGATGACCGAGGCCAGGGCCTCGCCGTCATGTTCCACCGACGAGGCGACCAAGAAGAACTCGGCCCAGCGCTTGCCGGGCGTGATCCGCACACGAGGCAAGGCGCTCATGTTCAGGTCGATTCCGTCGGATGGGGTGATCAGCCAGGAGGTGCCGATGGCTTGGCCTCCTTCGTGATTTAGGGCGGGATCGGTACCAAGCCATTCCATTCTCAGTTGTCGGGTCTTGTGACCGAGCACCTGGAACTCGGCGATGGCGGTGTTCGGACTGTCGAGGGTCTCTTTGTGGGTCAGGCGTAGATAGCGTGCAGCCATGTCGCAAGTGTCGTCGGTGGCGTCCGATGAGGCCTCGGTCCGGTCGACCAATTCGATCCAAGTTTGGGCCAGGTTGTCCCAGGCTTCGATACGATAGGTCTGCTTGTTTGGCGAGATAACGCGGAAGCCTTTGATGACCTGCTTGGAACCCAGATCGATGGACAGCTCATGACCGAAACCCTCTGCCACCCAGGCGGTCTCTTCGTCTCCATCGAACAAGCTGCCGAAGCCGTTGCAGCCCGTGCAAAGGAGCGAGGGCATTTCGCTGATGATGCTTGCATAGACCCTGGCACCTTTGGCGATGTTGTCGCCTTCGATGCCGCCGTCCACTCGGCAACTCGACACGCAGGGCCCGATTTCTTCAGCCTGATCCATGACCTGATCAAGCCACCTGTCGGCCGTCTCCGCATCAAGCCAGTCATCTCGTCCCCGTTCGATCCAGGTGACCAGACTGTTCAGAGCATCCACCTTGTCCTGGCATTCATCGTCGTTGATGGCGTCTTCAAGCAAGTGCTCCAGTTGGTTTTGATGCTGGGGCAGATTCGCGGCCTGAACCTCGGCGAGCAATGAGGCCAGGCTCTCCTCGGGTGCCTGGGCTCTCGTCAGGACGATTACCTGATCGGGCGCGCTCAGTTCCTGGCCGTCGAAGACGGCCAGCGTGAAGACCAGCGTCCCCATGTCGGGCCCAGCCGGCACGACAAAGCCGGGCGTAGGGGACAAGGGGCTGTCCAAGTGCACCCTGGGGCCCTCATGTTGTACCCAGATGTACTCGATAAGGTCACCGTCCGGGTCGTAGCTTGCCGAGCCGTCAAGTTGCACCCATGTGCCCTGCAAGGCCTCGAAACCTTCGCCCGCTTCGGCCACCGGGGGCTGGTTGACAGGCGCGCTCGCGGTGCAGATTTCGTAGCTCACTTCATCCCAGCGGCTGATGGCGTTAGTCGCGCCGAAGACGCTCACG
>JAFCZJ010000319.1 GCA_019314375.1 Deltaproteobacteria bacterium
TTGTGAAATGGTGGGCCTGCCGGTCCCCCAAACGGTTCAATACAAGAGCCTGAAGCCGACTCTTCAGAATCCGCAAGCACGGCACCGTGATCATCTTTATTTTGCTTATATGAAATGGCAGCGGGCAGTCCGTGATCAACGCTACAAGTTGATCGAATACTGCGTGGAGAACGAACGCCACAGCCAGCTTTTCGATCTGGAGAAGGACCCGAACGAACTAACCAATCTCGCCGGCGATCCCAAATACAGTGCGCAGTTGCAGGCTTTGCGAAAACGCCTGCAAGCCGAACGCGTCCTCCTCAATGACGGCAACACGCCTTATCCCTTTACCAACGAACAGGGCACATACTTTTGGAGCCGATACGAAGCGAGTATGAAAGCTGCAGGGCAATAGTGAGAAATCCAACTATGATTCACTCATCAAGACATAACGAGATGCTGCTATCCATGACCACAGAAACTCAGCGACTCATATCAAGACCATGCACGGCTCTTTGCCGCCTGGTCCTGCTGGCATGTGTCACCACTTCATCATTCTCGCTGCTGACTCCTTCGGCGGCAGGAAAAGACCTCAAGGTCGCAGAAGCCGCCGGAAAGAGAATGAAACCCAATATCATCGTCATTTACACCGACGACTTGGGCTATGGCGATGTCGGTTGCTACGGCGCCACCAAGGTGAAAACGCCGAACATCGACCGTCTCGCTAAACAAGGACGCATGTTCACAGATGCTCACTCACCATCGGCGGTGTGCACACCTTCCAGGTATGGCCTCCTGACCGGACAGTTCGGCTGGCGTAAGAAGATATGGGGTCCACTGCCCTACGACAAACCTCTCTTGATTAGTACAGAGCAGAAGACGCTTCCAGGATTGCTCAAACAGCATGGATACGCGACCGCCTGTGTTGGCAAGTGGCACCTGGGCTTTGGCAGAGAAGGGCTGACGGACTGGAACAAGAAACTCGCTCCCGGCCCCTTGGAGCTGGGTTTCGACTATTACTATGGCATTCCCCTGGTGAACAGCCACGCCCCCTTTGTCTATGTCGAGAACCATCACGTTGTGGGCCTGAATCCCGAAGATCCCTTTGTCCTGCGGCAGCCGAATCCGGCAAAGCCGCCGAACACCAAGCTCCCCCGCAGTCCGGTTCAGGAGTTTCCGGAAAAGGATGGGGAAGGGCGATGGTCTGGCGCAACCCGCGCCCATTTGCTTTACCGTGACCGCATGGTCGGCACGCACCTGACCGAGAAGAGCGTCGCCTGGTTGCGGCAGCAGGCGGGCAAGAAGGAGCCGTTCTTCCTCTACTTCGCAACCCCGCATATTCACCACCCATTTACCCCGCATCCCCGCTTTGTGGGAACCAGCGAATGTGGACGGTATGGGGACTTCATTCACGAACTGGACTGGATGGTGGGTGAAGTTCTGAAGACACTGGATGAGCTGAAGGTCGCCGACAACACCCTGGTCATCTTCACCAGTGATAACGGCGGCATGCTCAACGAGGGCGGCAAGGATGCATGGAAGGCGGGGCACCGGCTCAATGGAGATCTGCTCGGATTCAAATTTGGCGCGTGGGAAGGCGGCCACCGCGTTCCCTTCATTGTCCGCTGGCCCGGTCGCATCGAGCCCGGCAGCCGATCTGATCAATTGATCGGCAGCATCGACCTGATGGCGAGTTTCGCGGCCATGCTGGGCCACCGCCTAAAGCCACAGGAAGCACCTGACAGCGTGGATGTGTTGGAAGCGTTAACCGACAAGCCGGAGCAACCAATTCGGGAGCATCTGGTCCTCGCTCCATTTTGGGAAAAGAATCTGGCACTTCGTTCCGGCAAATGGGTCTATATCGGGGCGCAAGGCTCGGGTGGTTTCGGCGGTAATACCGGTGGACCCGGAGCCCTTGCGTGGGCGGGGCAGCAAAGCAGCGACGTCACATCGGATGGCAAGATCCGGGGGGATGCGCCCAAACAGCAGTTATACGATCTGGAGGCAGACCCGTCCCAAGCCAAGAATGTCATTAAGGAACATCCGGAGAAAGCGCAGGAGTTGAGGCAGTTACTGGAGCGCCTCAAGCAGCGCAGCGAGCCTCGTTAGGAGGCGACCAAACCCAATCGAAAGAAAAAATGAATTATCAAATGCAAGAAACAGCCATGAAACGGATCGCCCTCGGGCTCGCCAGCCTGCTTTGGGCAGGGAGCGTGCAAGCAGACGTCAACGTGCGGGAGACGAAAGATTCGATCGTCGTCGCCAACGCGAAACTTCAGCTCACGATCCACCAACAGGAGGACGGTGTCGACCTCGTGCTTTCGGCACGGAATGGCGATGCGCTCACACCACTGTGCCGGAGCTTCAGGCCCGACCCCGCGAAACGCGCAAGCGGCAACAAGCTCTTTGATACCACCGTCACGCCGCATCGATTTCAGTCGACCGAAATGGCGAAACGTTTCGAGCTGGTCTCAAAGGACAAGCAACAAGCCGTGGTCCGCCTGACGGGGCAGGACAAGAAGATCAAGTTTGCGCAGGAGTTCACCATCGAGGCCGACAGCCCGGCGGTGCATGTGCGCCTGATTGGAAAACTCTCGACCGACAAGCTCGACTACTTGATGTCATCTTGGGAATTCGTCGCGGGTAAACCGGACTTTGTGCATTCCCCAACAGCCAAGCAACAGCACCAGCAAAAGCACAATCTGATGATCCTTTCGATATAAGCGCAGGAATTGTTGGATTGTTTTGACATCCGTGGTGCCT
>JAFCZJ010000199.1 GCA_019314375.1 Deltaproteobacteria bacterium
GGCCTGGTGCCCATGTTGCCCGAGGGCGACGGATTCTTGTTCGTGACGAATCCTCGGACTGATCGCTATGCCAAGGGTGAGTTTTTGCGTTCGCAACCCGGCAAGGTTCGAACCATGGGTCATCGGAGGGTCAAGGGGCGTTGTGCTGATCCCCTGAGCGCCTTGGCTTCCGACCTTGAGTTTCAGCAGCAGGGCTATTACTTCGTAGCGGCTTCCGGTGATGATCCTTTCATCTGGGCCTGGACCTTCGTGGGTTGGCCGGCACAAGTGGAATTGGATCTGCCGGATCCGGCCTCGGTGCCGGCACGGCTTCGCTTGGCCATGATGGGTTTTGGAGGCATTCATAAACTCAACGTGGCTTTGAACGGACAGGTTTTGACCGAGTCGATTTGGTATGGTGCCGAGCTTCATTGGATCGAGATCGATGTGCCGGCGGGTTTGCTTCATCATGGTGCCAACCGACTCGAGTTGAGCTTGGGCTCCGATGCGCCCTGGGACATGGTGGCCCTGGATCGAGTCGAGGTGGCCTACGGGCGAGAGCCCGTGCTGGATGAAGGTGGCATGACCTTCACTGCGCCTGGTGGCGCATGTGTGGCCATTCGAATGCCCGGCGAGGGCAGTGCCCGGGTCTTTGACGTGACGGATCCAAAAGAGCCGCGGCAGGTTTTGGGTCTCTCCGTATCGGATGATGAGTTGCGTTGGCAAAACCCGATGGGAACACATCGCTATCTGGTGGTGCCTCGGGCCGCGACCCTGCCGGAACCCCTGGCCTTGGGTTCCTGGAGCACGCAGGATCTGAAGCAGCAGGTCCTTGAGGCTGACGTGTTGCTGGTAGCGCACAGCAGCCTTTTGGACGTGGCTCAATCCTTGGCGGCGCGGCATGCGCTGCAAGGTTTGGCAAGCATGGTCTTGGACGTGCAGGCTGTTTTCGATAGCTACAGCTTTGGTCGTCCCGATCCCATGGCGATTCGCGGCCTTGTGCGGCAAGCCTTGTCGCAGAGTGAACCGGAATATTTGCTTTTGTTGGGCTCCGGCAGCGTGGATCCCTTGGGCCATATGGCGACGGGGCCTGCTGAGCTCGTGCCCGCGCCCTTCGCTCGTAGCAGGCAGCATGGGTACGAATTCGTAAATGATGCTTGGTACGGTCTGGACGCTTTGGGGGCTCCCTCCCTGGCGGTGGGTCGATTGCCCTTTGCTGATGAAGCCGAAGCTTGGGGCTGGCTCGCCAAGTCGGAGCCAAGATCCGAGATGTCGGCCCAAGAGATTCTCTTTTTGGCTGATGACTACGATCCTTTGCTCCCCGAGCCCACGCAGGCCTTCGAGTTGTCTGTCGCAAGCATTGCAGGCGCTTGTTTTCCAGCAGACGCGGCCATTCGCGTCGTGAGCAAAATGCAGGAGACTCAGGCACTGGGCGCTCTGAAAGCCGCGCTGGATGGGGATGTGGCCCTGGTTAGTTATCATGGGCACGCATTTGTCAGCGGCTGGTCTTCGTCTCCTGTCTGGATGGACGTGGACGATGCCCTGAACCTGAGCAATCCCCACCCCGTCGTGCTTTTGTCCTGGACTTGTTTCGACGGTGCTTTTGGTGGCCCTTGGGGCGAGTCTTTGGCCTGGGCCTGGGTGCGTAACCCCACAGGCGGGGCCGTGGCCGTGGCGGCCGCCACCACTTTGTCGGACCCGCGGTCGCTGGACTTGTTGGCCGAGCAAGTGCTCTGCAGGCTGAGTTCAGGAGAAGCACGGACTTTGGGTCAGGCCCTCCTCATGGCAAAGCAAGTCCTCGGCGGGCTTGAGAATGAGGCCATGGACGACCTCTTGGATAGCTATGGTCTTCTGGGCGATCCCACCACACCCAATCCCTTGCATCCATAGGGTGGGTCTATTGCGACACGCCAGCGCTTAGGTGCTGGATGGAGTTGTGCGAATGACCGGCGGGAAGAGGAAAGACCTTTCAGCGCCGGCATCCGTGGTGGATGGCCTTTTTGATCGCGTGGTCGCTATCCTCGATCAGGCTCGCGATCACGTCGTGCGTGTCGTCAACAGCGAGATGGTGATCGCCTACTGGCACATCGGCCGGGAGATCGTCGAGCAATTGCAAGACGGGGAAGATCGGGCGGCGTATGGCCAGCGGTTGCTCGAATCCCTGTCTGAGCGGTTGGGGTCGCGCTACGGCAGGGGCTTCTCCGTCACCAATCTCCGCTACTTCCGGCTTTTCTACCAGATATATGCCGACCGCTCGCCCGAGATTCGTCACAAGGCTTGTGATGAATTGGCCGTCGGCGATGGCCAAGGGCAGAATCATCACAAGGCCGGTGATGTTTCCAAGGATTTGCTGCTGGCGGAAAGCCCGACCGCCCAGCTTCGCGGCTTTGCATCCGGACTGAGCTGGTCCCACTACCGGACCCTCACGAAGGTCAAGCACCGCGCCGAGCGGCTGTTTTACGAAATTGAGGCAGAGAAACAGAACTGGAGCGTACCTCAACTCGAGCGGCAGATCGATTCCATCCTGTTCGCCCGCCTGCTCAAGAGTCGGGAGAAGTCCGGCTTGGTCGAGCTGGCCACCTGCGGCCAGGTGGTTGAGAAGCCAGCCGATGTGCTCAAGGACCCCTACGTCCTCGATTTCCTCGATTTGCCTGACGGTGAGGCATTGCACGAGTCTCAACTTGAGGCAGCGATTCTTCACAAGCTCCAGGCCTTCCTGCTTGAGCTGGGCAAGGGATTCGCTTTCGTCGCCCGGCAGAAACGCCTGGCCTTCGAAGACGAGCATTTCTACGTGGACCTCGTTTTCTACAACATCATTCTAAAGTGCTACCTTCTGATCGACCTCAAGGTTGGCAAGCTGCGCCACCAGGATATCGGTCAGATGGACAGCTACGTCCGTCTATTCGATGACCAGTTCACCAGCGAGGGCGATAATCCGACCATCGGTTTGATTTTGTGCGCTCGCAAGAACGAGGCAATCGCCCGTTACTCGGTGCTGCATGAGAGCCGACAGATATTTTCTGCTCGATACTTGCAAGTCCTGCCGACTGAAGAGGATCTGCGGCGCGAGTTGGAGCGCGAACGGTGCCAGCTCGATATGCGGCATGACTACGAGGAAGAATCTGAGGAGAAATGATTTTTATTACTCCCCGAGCTCGGTTGTCTCCTTCGTCGTGCGCGCTTTGGGCAATCCCAACAAGGCTTCCCTAGGGTGGGTCTTTTGTGACACGCCGGTTGATCCGGACCCCCCTTTTCGCCACTCTGTAGACGCTAAGTGCTTGAAATTCAGAGATCCGTTTTTGGCACGGGGATTGTATTGATAGTCGGCAGGCCGGTTGGCCCGGATCTTTGGCATGGTTGAGGTCTTCTGCAACAAACCCGCTTATGCGTTCCCGGCGACATCCCACTACCGGTGTCGGGGGCGCGGCACGATCGCTGACGGTGAACTACGCCGGGCGTTCGCCAGCCATACTCCTCCTGACCGGTATGCGCCTCGTTGTTTGACCTCGACCGCCAAGTTCTTCACCGGCCATTTTGATTTCCTCGGCCCGCTGTTCGCGCGACCCCTGAAGCATTCGCGGCGGCTGGTTTTTCATTCCTCCTCCTTTTTGTAGCAAGGCCCGGCAGCCCGCCGGGCCTTGCTTGTTTTCCAAATCCGCATGCCTTGACTTGGGCCTGACAGGCGAATAGCTTGTGCAAGATCCCATTCAAGCAAGGAGTTTTTATGCGAATCGTTCCTGTTGTTTTGGCCACATTAGAGGCCCTTTCCCGTAGGGCCTCTTATGCTGCGGTGTTGTGCGCAGTGTTGGCGTTGATTACTTCGGCTTGCGTGAAACGGATTCCGGCTCAGGCCGGTGGAGACCGGCAGCTGATGGCCGGGCAGGCAGCGGAACTCGACATTCAGGCAAAGGACTTGCCCGAGGGGACCCATGTCCAGTGGTCCATGGGCGACGGACACAAGGATGCGGGGCCGAGCCTGCAATACGCCTGGCAGCGTCCAGGCAAGTATAACTTGCAGGTGACGGTTACGGATTCGGACGGACAAAAGCGTTCCGACAAAGCCCTGGTCGAGGTGAGCAGACCTTTGCTTCATGATATTTTGCCCGCGGCTGTGCCCTGGGTTTTGTGGATGGACAAACCGGGCGAGGGCATCCCGCGTATCCCCTTGTTGCTCGAACGCATGTTGGCTTCTGGGCAGGATGCCAACTCAGCTCTGGCGGCGATGCGTGAGATTTTGGGTTTTGATCCATTCACCCGCGAGGGATTGCAGGCTGCGGGCTTAGACCCTGACGGCACCGTGGCGATGGTGGGCTGGGGTGAGGACGAAGGCGTATTGTTGGCGGCGGCCCTGACTGAAGGTGACGGGGGATTGGAGACTTTGCAGAGGTTGCTCGCCCAGGGGGGATCGCTTCAGGTCACGCCTTCCGAAAAGAACCTGAACATCCAGATCATGAAGGCCGAGGGGCAGGAGCAGGTGCTTGGTGCCTATGCTTTCTTTCGGGGCTATGTCTGGTTCGCTCTGGAAAGCGGCAAGCAGAATCCCGTGGCGGCCTTGCAGGCTTTGTTGGCTTCGTCCGCCGGCCTCTTGAAAGATCAGGCAGACTTTCGTGATGCGCTGAAGGCTCGCGAAGGTGTGGCCGCCATGTCGTTTTTTATGTCCAAGGAGTGGATGCGCAAGGAATCCGCCGAGGAGATGAGCAAGGATGAGGCCAAGATTTGGGATTCGGTGGGCTTTTTCCGCATGGATTTGGATCAGGATGATCGCGGCCTCGCCTTGACCCTGCGTTTGGGTATGGCGGGTGGATCCGCCGGTCGTGTGGCCGCGACGTTTAAGTCCCGCGGTGAAGTTCCCCCCCTGCATCATTTGGTCGAGGCGGACCGTCATGGCTTTTTGAAACTTTCATTGGATCTTTTCGGTTTCGCCGAAACGGTGATGGAGATAAGCGGCCAGACGGATCAGTGGAAGGAGATGCTCGCGAGTTTTGAAGAGCTCAAGCAGGGGACCGGGATCGATCTGCGAACGGGCTTGATGGACAACCTGGGGGATACCTACTTTCTAACCCTGCGGATCAAGCCCGGTGGGTTGCTGGCTACCGTGATCTCCCAGGGACAGAGCGGAACCGCGCCCGCGGATCTCTTCGAGGCTACCTTGTTTGTGCAGGTCAAGGACTCAAAGGCCTTGGACCTGGTTATTGAAGGATTACAGAAATTGGCCTCCAAGGGGCCTGTGGCCTTGGAGCCCAATGGGCCCGGGCGTTGGCGTTTGATGGTGCCCGAGATGCCTCTGAGCATGGTTTTGCATGATGGCTTCGTGGTGGTGGCCACCTCGGCCGAAGCCGCCGATCGGGCGGTCAAGGCCCTGTCCGCTTCGGGCGTCGAAAAAAGTCGCTGGCCGCAGGTGCTTCAGTCGGCCGATCATCAGCTGCTTGTGTTGGACCTGGCTCGCATGGTGACCGACTTCGAGCAAGCCAAGACGCCGCCGGATATGGCATTCATCAAGGCCATGGTCCTGGGCGTTCTGGCCAAAGTGAGTGGATTGGGCCTGGCCTGGGTCGACGTGGTGGCCAGTCCCGAGATGCTGACTTTCACTTTTCGTTTGGATAGCAAATAGGGGAGAGACCATGCATTTGCAACCGGTGGATACGGGCTGGATTGAGGTGATTTGCGGGTCCATGTTCTCGGGGAAAACCGAAGAACTCATCCGGCGCCTGCGCAGGGCTCAGATCGCCCGGCTAAATGTGGTGATTTTCAAGCCCAAGCTCGACGATCGCTATCATGCAGAGCAGATAGTCTCCCACAGCGATCAGCGCATGGAGTCCATCCCCATCGAGCAAGCCGCCGAGGTTTTGGATCGCATACCCAAGGGCACTCAGGTGGTGGGCATCGATGAGGCCCAGTTTTTCGACTCAAGCCTGGTCAGCGTTTGCGAGACCTTGGCCAATCGAGGCATCCGGGTCATCGTGGCCGGGCTGGACCAGGATTTTCGCGGGCAACCTTTCGAGCCCATGCCCAAGTTGCTGGCCGTGGCCGAGTTCATCACCAAGATCCTGGCCATCTGCGTCAAGTGTGGTAATCCCGCCAACCGCTCCCAGCGCATCGCCAAATCCGAAGACAGAGTCCTGGTGGGGGCAACAGACGCTTATGAAGCCCGGTGCCGAAGGTGTTTCTCGCCCGAGCCCGTGCCCCCCAGCCGCCCTGTCGACAGCCCTGTCGACGAGTCTTGACCTGGGGGCTCTGCCGGAATAGCCTGCTCGCCGAGAACGGAGGTCTGCGATGCAGGACCGGGCATATCGACGAATGGCTTACCGCCCCAGTGAGATCAAGCATGCTTACGGCAAGGGTGTGCATATCCTTGCAGACCCCGTGTTGGTTTCCAGGCTTTTGCGTTTGAGTGTGCCGGAGACTTTGTCCATTGAAGGTAGCCTGTTGCTCAAGTCGGTTTACCGGGATTTGATTCGGGTGGCCGTGGCAGCCGAGTTTCCGCGCACCACGGTCAGTGCCCCCACCCGCATGGCAAGCAGTGAACCGGACGCCATCTGGTCGGGTGAGGTCATCGACCCGAGCACCCGAGCGGTGAGCGTGGGCGTGGCGCGGGCGGGTTTGCTCTCCAGCCAGGTCTGCTATGAAGAGATGGGTCATTTCCTCGAACCGGCCAACGTGCGGCAAGACTTTTTGATGTGCGAACGCAAAACGGGTCGTGGAGGCAAGGTGCTGGGTGCCGAGGTGGGTGCGGCCAAAGTAGGCGGTTCTTACGCGGATCGCATCGTGCTTTTCCCTGATCCCATGGGCGCTACCGGTGGCTCCTTGGACCTGTCCGTGCGTTATGTGCGACGCCGTGTGGGCGGCAAGCGCATTCGAAAAATTATTTCTTTGAACATGGTGATCACGCCAGAGTTCATTCACTGCATGCAAAAAGCCCACCCTGACGTGGTTATTTACGCCGCCAGGTTGGACCGGGGGCGCTCCAGTGATCGGGCACTGGCTGCGATGCCGGGCAAATACCCCCGAGAGGAGTCGGGTCTGAACGACCGGAGCTATATCATTCCGGGCCTGGGCGGACTGGGCGAATACCTGAATAACGCGGAAAAGTAAGGCGCTAGTTTAGGAGGCGGTCTTGTTTGAAGAAGCCAAGGTTCTAATCAGCGAAGAAGTACTGCAGGCCCGCGTTCGAGAGTTGGGTCTGCAAATCGCAAAGGACTATGCGGACAAGGATCTGGTTCTTTTGGGTGTGCTCAAGGGATGTTTTTTGTTCATGGCGGATCTTTGCCGTCACATCGAGCTGCCCTTGGCCTGCGATTTCGTCGGCTTGTCGAGCTATGGTGATCGCACATCTTCATCCGGTGTGGTGCGTATCACCTCTGATCTGACCCGGCCCATCGAGGGCAAGGATGTGGTGGTGGTCGAGGATATCGTGGATACAGGCTTGACCATGAAGTACCTGATGGAAAACCTGGGCCAGCGCAAACCGCGTTCGGTTAAGATTTGTTCTTTGTTGGAAAAGCCATCTCGTAGCGTGGTGCCCACCCATATCGATTATCTGGGCTTCACCGTCGAAGACGTCTTCGTCATCGGCTACGGGCTGGACTACGATGGGCGCTATCGCAACATGCGCTACATCGGCGTGCTGGACGCCCCTTGAGGGGTCGAATTTTTGCCTTTTCAGTCGGCCTGACGTATAAAAAATGAACATACAAGTATGGAGGTACAACCCATGCCAGAGCAGCCTGAGGCGGTCTTGGCCGCGACACCTCGCCCGAAAAGAAAGGGCGGGGGTTTCAAGTTCATGTTTGTGGTGCTCGTGATACTGGCCCTGGGCGGCGTGATCGTGTACCTGCTGAGTCTGATGAACTCCAAGATGTTTTTCTTGGAGCAGGCTGACGGCAAGCTCTATGTGAAGCAAGGTGTTCTTTTTGTGACCGGCTCTGAACCCTACAACCCGGCTGAATCCAAGGACGCTTGGCTTTACGAACCCATCGACGCCCCCGAAGACTACAAAAACGCAGCGCCACGTCAGTTCGGCGATTTGGCCTCTTTGCACCAGGAGTTCGGGCGCATCCTCATCAAGCAGGCCCAGGAGCTGGTTTTTGCCGATGACGACGCCAAGTACAATTTGGGCAAGGCCCATTTGAGGCGCCTGCGAGCTCTGCCCGGGCTGACGGGGCAACAACACGATCTGGTCAAGGCCTTGAGGGCTGATTTGGATTACATCGAGGCCAAGCGAGCATATCTGGGGGTGGAGAGGATATTGGAAGCCGCGCGAAGCAAGTTCGTCGAGGCCAAAACTTACGGCACGGGTCGATTCTCGGACGCCGAAAAGTGGATTGGCAAGATCGACTCTTTGTTGGTGTCCATCCGCGCCACCAAGGCCGGCAAACTACCGCCGTCGGTGGAAATCATACCGCCCGTCCCCCCCGCCGAGCCCAAGACGGTTGAGCCAACCCCCCCGCCGGCCATCGATGATTCCGCCGAGACCAACCCGGTAACACCTTCGTTGGCCCCTCGGCGGAACGAAGGCATTTAGACGCTCTAATCCCAGCAAAACAACCGCCCAAATCGTTAGAGCGTCTTATGCTGCGCCGCAAAAGCGGCGCAGTGATAGACGCTCTAATCCCAGCAAAACAACCGCCCAAATACCGCCCAAATCGTTAGAGCGTCTTATGCTGCGCCGCAAAAGCGGCGCAGTGATAGGCAAAAAAAACCCCACAGCTCATGGAGCGGCGGGGCTGTTTCTTTTGTTTGCTATCGAATCAGTCAGGTACGATGAAGGTGCCGGCGCGGCCTTCCAGGGCCTCTGCCAGCTTGTCCGGCGAGGTGATGATCGCTTCCTTGCCGCCCGAGATTAGATAATTGATGACCGCTTTGATTTTGGGCCCCATGGATCCAGCGGGGAACTGACCCTCGTCCAAAAACTTCTTGGCTTCGCTGACCGTCATTTTGCTGACGCCTCGCTGGGTGGGTTTGCCGAAGTCCACGTAGACCTGATCCACCGCCGTCGAGACGATGAAACGGTCGGCGTTGAGTCGGGCGGCCAGAAGGGCCGTGGCGTAGTCCTTGTCGATGACCGCGGCCACGCCGTCTAAGTCGCCATTGGCCTTGCGCACCACCGGGATGCCGCCGCCGCCCACGGCCACCACCACGAAGCCGCTGTCGACCAGGTTCTGGATGGCGGTGCGTTCGATGATTTCCTTGGGCAAAGGTGAGGCCACCACCCGTCGCCAGCCGCGACCGGCGTCTTCTTTGATCTGCCAGCCGTCTTCTTCAGCGTGTTTTTTCGCGGTGGCTTCGTCCATGAAGGAACCGATGGGCTTGGAGGGCTCGCCAAAGGCCGGGTCCTCGGCGTCCACGCGCACCTGGGTGACCACGGTCACCGGCTGCTTGGTCAGGCCGTGGCGGCTGAATTCATTGGCCAAGGATTGCTGAATCATATAGCCGAGGGATCCCTGGGTGTCGGCGCCGATGCTGTCTAGGGGCACCGGATGCAATTCGGGACTGGCCAATTCACAACGACGCAGAATGAAGCCCACCTGCGGTCCGTTGCCGTGGGTGACCACGACGTCCCAGCCATGCTCGATCATCTCGCGGATGTGGGAGCAAGTCTCGCGGGCCACTTCGAACTGGTCGGCGACTTTTTGATGGTCCTTGTCCCGGATCAGCGAGTTGCCGCCGATGGCGAGGACAGCCAACTTTTTTGATGGTGATGGTGGGGTCATGGGTTTACATGTCTCCCATGGTCAGGGCCATGATGGCCTTCTGCACGTGCAGACGGTTTTCGGCCACGTCGTAGATGATCGAGCGATCACCCGAGGCCACGCCGTCGGAGACTTCATGGCCGCGATCGATGGGCATGGGGTGGGTGTAGAACGCGTTTTCCGTGCGCTTCATTTTCTCTTCGTCGCAGATCCAGTCGGTGAGCTTCATGGCCCGTTCGACTTCTTCGGCCTTGTGCATTTCGCCGTCATGGTAGGTGTCCGCATGCATCCAGTTGCGCGAGTAAACCACGTGGGCGCCGTCATAGCTCTCGACCGGATCGTGGCTGATTTCGAACTTCTGTCCGTTGGCTTCGCAGTTCTTTTTGGTCGCTTCCACGACTTTCGGATCCAGGTCGTAGCCTTCGGGGTAGGCCACGGTCACGTCCATGCCGAAGCGGGAGCTGATGAGCATGCTCTCTTGGACGGAGCACCAGGAGCGAGCCAGGGCACCGTGACCCCAGACCTGCAAGAGCTTCTTGCCTTTCAGGTTTTCGCGGCCCAGGTGCTGCCACATGCCTTGCACGTCGGCCAGACCCTGGCAGGGGTGGAAGGTGTCGTGGGCCATGGAGACGATGGGCACGTCCGACCACTTGGCGTATTCCTCCAAGAGAGCTTGGCCTTCGCCGTAAGCGCCGACCTTGTCTTCCAGGATGCGCATGCCGATGCCGCAGGCGTAGCGGCTCATGACCTTGGCCGCGTCCTCGACGGTCTCGCCGGCGCTTTTCTTGGTCTTCAAGCGCATGCTCTTGGGCTCAAGGAACTGGGCGTGGCCGCCCAACTCGGTGGCCGCGGCTTCGAAGCTCTGTCGGGTACGAACCGAGGGATTGTAGAAAAACATGAAGAAAGTTTTGCGATCCAGGACCTTGGCGTACTTGTCGGTCCAACGCTCATTTTTCATGTCCACGGCCAGTTCGAGCACCTTGGTGAGCTCTTCGAGTGACCAATCCTGGGTACACAACAGATGTTTGCCTTTCAGGCTCATGCGCTATCTCCTTTGTGATCTAGGTCGGGCTGCGGGCTGTTGTATCGGCTGCGGCACGGATCTAGGATGTGTTTATCCAGGTCACCGGGGAGAAACCCCAGGGACGAAGGCGTATGACTAACAGACCGTTCAGGAGTCGTCAATGAAAAGTACCCATCTTTTCTTCTGCTTGCCGTGGATTCTGGGCGTCGTCGCCTGTGCCGAGTCGACTCCGGATTCGACCCAGGAAAAGCAAAGTGTCCAGGAGCAAACGGCCGAAGGCCAAAAGGGCGCCAGGCAGAAACCGGAGCAAACCTTGGAACAACTCCGGGACGTTAGCCGCAAGGCCCCTCGCAAGGTACAAGCGCATCTGGATCTGGCGCGGAAATACCGCAAGTTGAAAAACACGGTGATGGCGGCGCACGAATACCACATCTGCATCGACATCGATCCAAAGGCCTATGATTGCCTGCTGGAGATGGGCATCATGTACCGGGCCTTGCGACATTGGGATCTGTCCATCCGGGCACTACTCCGGGCAAGCGCCCTGCGCCCCAAGGATTTTCGACCCCAATTGGAACTAGGCGACGTCTACTTCTATTGCCACAACCGCAAGGAAGCCATGAAGGCCTATGAAACCACCCTGGGCCTGGAGGGCCTGAAGCCCAAAGACGCCGACCGGGCCCGCAAACGCCTGGCCGAACTAAAGGCAGGCAAGTTCAAGGGCGAAGTCCTACCGGGCCAAACCAAGCTGCCGGGCGCTACTCCCTGAGATCCCCCACCCCGATTTGCCCAGGCCCTCAGATGTGCCTGTAATGCAAGGAGGAGCAGTAGACTGGGCCGGAGGCGTGGTCTCTCCACGTCGAGGACCCAGTCTGCTGATTCGACGAAGCAGTACA
>JAFCZJ010000002.1 GCA_019314375.1 Deltaproteobacteria bacterium
GTCGGTGTAGACGAGTTGGATGCCCACGGGGGTGTCCGCCAGCGTACTCACTGTTTTGTCCTCCGCGACTGGGGGCTGGTTGCCGGTCGCGTCTACGTTGATGCTCACCGTGGCGACGTTTGAGTCGTCCAGGCCGTCGAAGACACGCCATTCGAAGCTGTCCATGCCAGCGAAGTCAGGGTCGGGCGTGTAAGTGTATTCCGCATTCGCGCCGGTGAGGCTGCCGTGGTCGGGCCCGGAGACAATGGTGAACTCGTAAGGGCCGGGGCCGTCGGGATCGCTGTAGCCCAGCGTGATCGCCAGCTCAGCGGGTTGCTCCACGGACAAGTCCTGTGAGTTGGCGGTGGGCGGCACGTTGTCGGTGCCGCCGGTGACCCGCACCCAGACGGCCAACTCGCCACCGAGGCCGGCCGGCGTTGGCCAGGTGCGGTCGCCGCCGGCCAGCGCCACGCCGGTCTGCTCGACCCTCGTTCCGCTGACACAATCCACCCAACTCATGTCGTAGGTGCCCGAGCTGAGGCTTGAAAGGCCCAGATCGCCGGAGGGGTTGTTGGCATATGCGATATAGCTTCGTCCGGGTTCGGCCAGGACCCATCGGGTGCCGCCGTGGGCCAACTCATCATGGGGGGCCATGGTCGAAAAATCCGTTGACTCGAAGAACTCTTGCAGGATGCGCATGCCGCCCAGATCGCTGGATGCGGTGCCGGCGATGTCCATGCCCAGCACCATGACGTAGGTGCCGCCCATGGCGCAGGCCCAGTTGTTTTGGCGCAGGGTCGCGCCGGTGCCGTGATTGGAGGCCTCGCTCATCACCAGGTTGTAGTTGCCGCCGGCGGTCTGCCAGGCCAAGACCATGCCGTTGTGGAGATCGGTCACCGAGCTTTGGTTGTACTGAATGGCGAACTGGGTCAATGCCGAGCCCGGTGCCCAGGCCTTGAATACGATGCCCGATTGATGGTGGTTGGCGATGACATGCTCGTGTTCGTCCGCTTGACGGATTACTTCGGCGATGGCCCGGACGCGGGTGTTGGTGTAGGCCTCCTCGGATTCCTCCGCCACCACCCAGATTAGGTTGCGGTGGTGCTCGAAAGTTTCGACGATGCCCTCGATGAATGCTTGTTCCGCCGCGCCCACGGCATCCCCCGTGTTCCAAATTCGCGCGCTGTCGTCATAGAAAAACAGGTAGATGACGATGCCGTTGTCGTCCATCCGCGTGAACCATTCCTCCCACTGGCCCAAGATGTCCGGGTCGAGGCCCAAGGCTGGGTTCGAGTCGACGAAGGGGTTGTGATCTCCCGCGCCGTCACCGCCGTGGGAGCGGACCGCCTCCATGTAGATGGAGTTGCCTCCCTGGGCCACAAGTTTGTCGATCAAGGCCAGTTGGTCGCCGTTGCGGGTGCCGTCCGAGTTGCGGGAGCCTCGGTAAAGAAAGTCCTCGGGGTCGCCCGGACCGCAGATGAATACCGACCCGCCACCGTGGCGCTTGAGCCACTCCGGATGGTCGGGGTCGACGATTATCTGGCCGAGCCCAGGTCCGCCGGTGACGGCCGAGGCGAGTTGGGCCAGTTTCGCGTTCATCGAGGCTCCGGCGTTGCCGGGATCGAAGGTTCCCCAATTTCCCCGGCAGGCCACCACCAGGCCCAGTCCGGGCATGACGGTGACCACCTCCTGGTTCCAGTGGCCATTGGCCTGGAATGTGTCTAATGGCGCATCGGGCCAGGTGAGCTGGCCGTTGGGTGTGAGCGCATTGAACCACCAGTTGAAGCCGTAAATGCCGGGCCCGTGGCCGATTTGGTCGGTTCCGCCGCCCAGGCTGCCGACGCCAAGATAGTCGCTGCCGGCTGAAGTCGTGCGCGGCAGTGAGACGGGCACATCCGGTTGCATGTAGTCATCGAAATAGCGACGGGGGAGGAGCTGTACGCCATCCCAGTTACCCCGGTTGAGCCACAGCCAGCCAATCCTGGCGAAGTCGCGCGGCGAGGCGTCTACTCCGCGGCCGTCCCGGGAGCCGAACACGCCGCCGTCTTGGAATTGCATTGCCGAAAGTCGGCTGATGGCCACGTTGTTCGGGCTGTCTCCGAAGGCCGCGTCGAACAAGAGATTGCTGTACAGGGTGATGGCGATATCGTTGTAAGCCCAGGCTTGTCCGGGCCCCTCGCCTCGCGCGTAGCCGGAGGTCATGTCGGCCAGGTGCCTGAAGGTCATGGTTTGGTCCGCCGAGCTCAGATCGTTGCCGTAGCGCGCCTGAACGAAGGCACGCACTGGCTCGTCCACGGAAGCGATTCGTCCCTCTTCCACGGCGAAGAAGAGCATGGTGCTCATCACGGGCTTCAAGGCCGAGGCCCAGTCGCCCCGGTTGGCGTAGCCGCCCCATGTCTTGACCAGGTATCCGTCCTTGATGATCACCCCGTCGCCGCCCAGTGAGGCAGCGATTTGATCGATGACGGCTGGATCCAATCCCACCTCGGAGGGGCTTTTCTCTTCCCAGGTTGCCCCTGGGAAGGTCTGCGACCAGGCCGGAGACAAAGCTGCAAGAAATACACAAACGAATAGTCCGCGAACAAATGTGTTCGACCTCATGGTATCTCCCTCGTGCTCTTGTTGTTCAGCTTGTCTGGTTATGCCATCAAGTCAGAGGATGTAGACGCCTTCGGGCTCGCCCGGTGGTGATTCGATCGTTTCTTGTCGCCCGTCAGGCCATCGGATCTGTAGACTGACCCTGTCCTGGTCTTTAGCCTTTCCGTAACGGCCGGTCAGTCGTCCAGCCGCTTGGATGTCAGTTGCGTCCATGGGTTCAAGCAGCAGGGTGGTAGGGCCCGGAACGTCGACCGCCTCCATCAGCCCCCCCAGGGAGGAGAAGCGCAAGATGCCGTCGTTGTCGGCCTGGTGCCGGCCGATGATGGCCTTGCCGCCGGCAGGCAGGCGGATATGGCGCCCTATGAGAAGCAGGGCCGATTCGTCCGGGGTCATTTTCTCCAAGCCCCTGTGCTTTAGCCAATCGCGTAGTCGACGTGCGTACTGGGGATCGGTCAGCAGGCAGCCGCCGGCGGGGCTGGGGTAGTCTGTGATGCCCAACTGCTGGGCCAACTCCATTTGTTCTTTGCGTGAGCGCCCCTCGATGGCGAAAAGTTGCGATCGCGAAAAAAGCCCATCTTCTTCCGCCTGGGTGGGCGGCAGGCGAGCGCCACACAAGGGTCGCAGCAGGCGATTTTTGAGACCCGCCGCTTTTTCGATCTTGTCTAAGGAATGGCGGTTTTGGCTCATGGGTCGCTGCCCCAAGACCTCGCCGGTGAAGACAAAGGCTGCATTCTCCTGCTCCATGCGCTCTCTGGCTTTGCTGAGCATAAGGATTTTGCAGTCGATGCAGGGATTGAGATTTCGGCCGAAACCATGGGGCGGATCGGCCAATAGCCGTTGAAAGTCCTCACGAATGTCCACCACCTCCACTCGAGCCTGCATGGTTTCAAAGGAGGCTTTTTCCAGAAAGCGGCCGCTTGGGTCGGCCAGCCAAGTACGCAAATGGCCCAGTTCATAGCCCACGACAAAATGCAGCGCCAGGACTTCAAAGCCCATGCGCCGAACCACCTCCACCGCCAGTAAGCTGTCCAAACCTCCAGATACGATGCCCACCGCTTTAGGGGACGTAGCTTGCGATTTTGCGATTTGCGGCAAGATGTTGCCTTTCCGGATTGATGGTTTTTTGGGACCTTATCCTTCTCGGGATTTCTGAACAAGGCCTCGCATAAAAAGTGAAGAAAATGCTTCACTTGGTGTGTGCCAGTGGGCTTGACTTGGGCCCAAGCGAGTGAAACAATTCAAAAATCTTAAAATTTGGCCGGTTGGCAGCGATCGCCGGTTCCGGAGGTGGCAATTGGGCATCGAAGTCCTTGTGGTCGAAGACAGTGCGACCATGCGTTCGTTAATCGCATCCACCATTGAGACCATTGAGGACGTGGTGGTCACTGGTGTGGCTTCGGGATTTGAAGCCCTCAAGGAGTTGCCTCGGCGAAAGTATGAGTTGATCATCACCGACATCAACATGCCGGACATCAACGGATTGGAGCTGATTCGCTTCATCCGGGAGAACGAGCGATACAAGGACACGCCCTTGATCATCATATCTACAGAGTCCAGCAAACGGGATCGCGAGAGGGGCCTGGCATTGGGGGCCAACGCCTACCTGATTAAGCCCTTTGAGCCTCATGAGCTCATCGAAGCCATCGAGCGGATGATTGGCTGAGCATGGAATTCGTCGACGGCATCAGCGAGAAGGCGCTTGGCGAGTTTTTGTCCGAGGCGCAGGAGATCGTTGAGAATCTCAATCGTGATATTCTGAAATTGGACGACAACCTGAAGCGCGGTTTCAACGATCCCGATTTGATCAACAATATTTTCCGTTTTGCACATTCCCTCAAGGGCTTGAGCGGCATGTTCGGCGCGAAGAGCATGGCTGACTTCTCGCACCATTTGGAAAACGTGCTAGACGCCCTCAGGTTGGGTCGAGTAAGGCTGACCGCAGAGGTGGTCGACGTTTTGTTCGAGGGGACCGAGCTGTTCAACCGCTTGATCGCCGAGGCGGGCGATGGCCCGCTTGTGCCCGAGGAACATGTCGCGCAGATGATCGCCCGGGTCGATCATGCGGCCAACCTGGCGGCGGCAGGCGAGCAGAGTAACCCCTTGGACCAGGTGGATTTGGACCCCGCGCTACTCAGCGTGCTGACCGAATACGAAGAGTTCCGGTTGATCGATAACATTCGCCGGGGCAGCAAGCTGGTCAAGGTGCACGCTTCTTTTGATCTGATGAGCTTCGATGAAGGTTTGGCTCAACTGACCGCGGATCTTAAGGCCATCGGTGAAGTGATCACCACTTTGCCCAGTTCCTCAAGCATCATTGATGGCGGCATCGAGTTTGATATCCTTCTGGGGAGCCAGCACGATGCCAAGATCATCGAGGACAAACTGTCCGATCCCGGTTTGGTCGTAGGGGATGTGGAGTCGCGCGGCGAGGCCGTCGTCGACCCTGTTGACATGCCGGGACCAGCGCTCGCCTCGGTGCAGGTCGATGCCCCACAAGAAGGGAAGCCCAAGGAAGAAGAGTTATACAGCCTTCGCTCAGTCAGTCAGACAGTTCGAGTGGAGATCGACAAGCTGGACAGGTTGATGAACATTGTCGGCGAATTGGTCCTGGCCCGAACTTCGATCCAGGATTTATCAGAGCAGCTCAAGTCGGAGAAGGGATTCTCCGGTCTGGCCGTGGACCTGTACAAGGCTGCGCGGAACCTGGAACGTCGACTTGATGAATTGCAGACCGGCATCATGGAAGTCCGTATGGTGCCTTTGAGCCAGAGCTTCGAAAAATTATCTCGGATGATTCGCAAGCTATCACGCAGCGCGGGCAAATCCATCGAGCTGAAGATTCGAGGGGCGGACACGGAATTGGATAAGTTGATTGTCGAAGACTTGGCAGATCCGCTGATGCATATCATGCGCAATGCGTTTGATCATGGCATTGAGATGCCGGAAGAACGGGCCAGGGTTGGCAAGTCGACCACGGGTATCATCAACGTGCATGCCTATCAAAAAGGCAAACACGTGGTCATCGAAATTGCGGATGATGGTCGAGGTATCGATTTCGACCGCTTGCGCGAGAAGGCTCGCTCTATCGAGAGCCAAGACCTCCCGCCGGTGGATGAGATGACCAAGCGCGACTTGTTGAGCCTGTTGTTTTTGCCGGGATTTTCGACCAGTGATGGGGTCAGCGAACTTTCAGGTCGGGGTGTGGGCCTGGATGTGGTCAAAACCAACATCGCCAATTTGTCCGGCATGATCGACGTGCACTCCGAAGTGGATCGTGGGACCAAGTTTACCATCACACTCCCCATTACCTTGGCCATCATCCGGGTGCTTATCATTCATGTGCTCGAGAGAAACTATGCCATTCCCCTTAGCTCGGTGCTGGAGATCGTCAACATTCATTCTGTCGATATCCACACCATCGCCCGGCGAGAGGTGGTGGAGTTGCGGGGGCAAACCTTGCCTCTGTTGCGACTGAACTCGGCTTTTGATTTGGGCCCGAGTCCAGAGGACGATGCTGGGCAGGTCTATGTCGTGGTGGTGGGTCTCGCGGAGAATCGACTTGGCGTTTTGGTCGATGGCCTGGTCGGGCAACAGGATATCGTGATCAAGTCCTTGGGCCGCTCCTTGTCCCAAGTTCCAGGGATCGCTGGTGCCACCACCTTGGCCAGCCAGGAGACCATCTTGGTCCTGGATGTGGCTGCGCTTTTTTCAGAGACACTGACGCGGGATTGACGAGGCAAGGCATGGTGGAAAAAATCAGCAAGCGCAAGCCTGCGAAGAAGGCCAAGGCGACCAAGTCGGCGAAAAAGGCCAAGTCGGCCAAGTCGGTCAAGGCTCGCCCGTCACGCCAGAAGACCCCCGTCACGCCCCCGTCGGACGAGGACCCGCCCAAGGCCGCGCTGTCAGCTCAATCCGAGGAGACAGCCAAGCCGAGACAAGGCTTCGTTGACTCGTTGGACGCCTTTTTCTTGCGCCCAGAAGAAGGGGGTTTTGATGGCGGTTTGGCTGTGCGCAGATCCAGCCAAGCCGAAGAGCGAGAATATCTGAGTTTTCGTTTGGCTGACGAAATCTTCGCGGTCAGCATTGATTTCATCCGTGAGATCATGAAGCCGCCGGTAAGCACCCCTATGCCACGCACTGAGCCGGTCATACTGGGTGTCTTCTCCTTGAGGGGGGATATTTTGCCGCTGGTGGATTTTCGTATTTTGCTTCGCGTGGATGAGTCTCCTGTTACGAGAAAAAGCAGGGTTCTGGTTGTTAAGTTGTCCGACGAATCCGTCGGTTTGTTGGTGGATGAGGTCATGAATGTGCTGCGTTTCGCTGAGGATGACATCGAGCCCCCGCCCGCAGTCTTTGGGCGCATGGAGGCCGAGCATTTGGTCGGGGTGGGCCGGTTTGAGGGCGTGATGATAACCCTGATTGATTTGGAGGAGGTCGTGCGACTCGACCCCTTCGTGTGCAAATAGGACTAGGAGTGAAATGAGACAGGAAAATCAGAGCGTGCAGTTGTCTTCGTTTCGAGTCGGAGAAGAGGTGTACGCCATCGACATCATGCGCATTCGGGAGATCATCAACCCTGTTCCGGTTACCCCTGTGCCTGAATCGATTGGTGCCATCGAAGGGGTTATCAATTTGCGCGGTGTCATCTTGCCCATCATCGATTTGCGAAAGCGTTTTGGTTTGACCGCTCTGACGGACTCCCGGTTGGTTAAGTACATTATTGCCTTGGTGGATGGGCGTTTGTTCGGGTTTCGAGTTGACGAGGTCCTGGACGTGGTTCGGGTAGATACGGAGAAAATCAGCCCATCCCCGCAGCACGAAATGGGTCGCGAACCAGGTCTCTTTGTGGGCGTTTGCCAGGTAAAGGATCGGTTGTTGTTGCTGTTGGATTTGCGGAAGATTATCCGGCCGCACGAGCGGGAACGAGGTGCGACGTGAGTGGAAAAAATGGGCTGCGGTTTCGTCGAACCCATCTGGGTGTGCTGGCCTTGGCCGGAATTTTACTGGTTGGCGCGTCTTCGGTATTGGGTGCATTGGACAGGCTAATTCTGGTTTTGCTGCCCGCCTTGCTGGTTGTGGCCGCGCCGGCACATTTGTTTCGGCTTTGGTTGTCTGGTCGGCGTCTGGCTCCTCTGCAAGAGCTGTTCGATAGACTGAAGACTGAGAGTCGAATCAAGCAGATCGAGGCAGAGCAAGGCTTGCGGATTATCGCGCGGTTCCCTATTCGGGAGGCTGTCACAGGCGTAATCATTTGGCCCCTGGGGGCGCTGGGCATCTTTTTCGCCACTGATTTTCTTGTCGGCATGTCTTCATGGCAGGCTTTGATCGTGATCGTTTTGGGCGTGGTTGTTGGTTGGATCGATGCCTTGTTGGTGTATCACGCCGGGATGCGTTTTTTGGATCCCATCCGGAGCGAGTTGGAGAGCAACCTGGATCCCGCCGCCTTGGCGCGGCAGCCGGCCCAGCGCTTGACTTTTCAGTTGATCGTCTCTGTGCTGGTGGTTTTGGTGCTGGGCCTGGGCATGGTGTCGCTGGTTTGGTTCGGCTTGATGCGCGACAGCAAAGCTGAACAGATTCTTGCAAGCCATCGGGCCTCCTTTCTTGCTGCCGTCCGGTCCATGCCTCCAGGATTGAGCGATCCCGTTCGTTTGGCGGATGCCTTGCGCGATGCGGGAGACGATTCGGGGCTCGGCCTCGATTTGGTGGTCATCGATTCCAAGGGGCAGGTGGTGGCCGGAGCTCAGCCCTTGACCCCATACCGAGACTGGCTGAAGCTTATCGCTGAGAATGGTGCTTCGGAATGGAGTGATCTTCAGTCTCCTTTTCTTTTCATGGCCCGGCGAATGTCGCCGGAGCATCTGTTGGTATGGGTGGCTGAGATGGATGTGGTCCACCAGGCCATGGGCACGAAACGTTGGCGGGCCATGTTGGGTGTTCTGCTTACCGCGTTGGCCTGCCTGGTTCTGGGGGCCTCGGTTGTGAGGACTGGACTCAGCCCCCTGGGCGCACTTTCCGAGCGGATTCGGTCGTATCATGGCGATGATGTACCGGCCCCGGCACCAGGCCTTGGGGAATTGCCCGTCCTGTCGCAGGCCGTCGAGGATTTCGCGACCGCGGTGCGCAACACGCTGAAAACGGGCCGCCAGGCGGTGGGCGGTTTGATGATCGAGCATCGCCAGATGAAAAACAAAGTCATCGGGGTCACCAACGCAGCAACTTTGCGCGGTGAGATGGCGGAACAGACCGCCGCCTCTGTGTTTGAGATGCGTTCCTCTATTCGAAGCGTGACCGAGCAAGTGAGATCGTTGAAGGAGGCCTCGACGGATGGATCGAGCGCCCTCTTCGAGATCGATCAGAGTGTCCGAGAGGTGGCATCCTCCGCTGAGAGTTTGCAAGGGGTGGCGGATGTTGTGGCCAAAACCTTTCGTCAGGTGGACGGCACCATGGTGCAGGTGATCATGGACGTGGACGAGTTGGCTTTGCAGGCCGAGAAAGCTTCCACCTCTATCGCCATCATGGATGATGCCATTCGGGAGGTGGAAAGCAACACATCGGAGACCCATCGTCTGTCGCAGGAGGTCAGTGAGATAGCCGCCCTCGGTGCCGATTCGGTTCGGGAGACCATCACGGGAATTCAAGAAATCAAGAGCGTGACCCAGGAAGCGCGCGAGGTTATCAATCGGCTCGGTGGCGAGATGGCGGCGGTGGGCAAGATCTTGACCGTCATCAGCGATGTGGCGGAGCAGACCAATCTATTGGCTCTCAACGCAGCAATCATCGCCGCGGCGGCTGGTGAGCACGGCAAGGGCTTTGCCGTATTGGCGGATGAGATTAAAAAATTGGCTGATCGAACGGCAAGTTCAACCAAGGAAATTGCCATCCTCATCAAGTCGGTGCAGACCGAATCAAGTCGGGCGGTGGACGCCATCGAGCGTGGTTTTGGCAGTGTGCAGCGAGGAGAAGGCCTGGCCAACAATGCAGGCGAGGCCTTGAAACAAATTCTGACCTCGGTCCGCCGAGTCAACCAGATGGCCGATGACATTGCCGGCAGCACGGCCGAGCATACCAACACGAGTCGCATCATTTCGATTTCCATGGGCGAGATTGGCTCCATGGTGCGAAATATTCGGCAGACCATGGGAGAGCAAGAGGAGAAGAACCAGCGCATGCGACTCTCCTCGGAGCAGATGCAGGAAGATGCACGTTTTGTGGTTCGCTCAGCCCATGAGCAGTCTCAGGCCGTTTCCGCGGTGAGCCGCAATATGGAGCGTATGAATGAGATGGTTGGCTTCATCTCCAAGGCCATGGACGAGCAGAGTCAAGGGGTGGAGCATGTTACCCGCACCACGGAGCAGCTTCGGGATGCCTTCCTTTCCGAGATGAGTCAACTGAGTGATCTGGAGCAAAATGCCGAGTTGATCCATGATCACACCAAGCAGCTGGCCGAGCAACTCGAGCGATTTGGGGGAGTCAGGAGGCGCGGAAAATGAGCAAGGGAGACAAACAACGTGTCCTGGATGCCCTCTCGAGCTCTGTCGAAGAGATCAGACACCAGGCCGTCCGCCGCCTGCCGGAGGTCTTTGACGAGGTGCCCGAGGACCCCTTGATGCAAGCGCTGGGCGATGTCAGTTGGCGCGTTCGGAAAGATGTTTTGCTTCTCTTGGACGAGCTCCAGGCTGGGCCCGAATTGTTGCGTAGACTGGTGTCCGCCCTGGGGGAGGCTGATAACGTTGGATTGCGCAACGCGGCATCCGAGGCTTTGATTCGTTTCGGTGAAGCATCTGTTCCCGCCTTGCTCGTCTTGTTGGCGGACGGGGATGAAGATGAGCGAAAATTCGCCGCGGATATCCTCGGGAATATCGGATCCAGTACCGCAGCGGAGGGCCTGATTCTGGCAATTCGAGACGGGGATTCAAATGTTCGGGCCTCGGCTTGCGAGGCTCTGGGCAGCGTTGGACCCGAGGACGCTGTTTCTGCTTTGACCCAAACCCTGGCCGATGGGGATCTCCTGGTGCGTTTGTCTTGCCTCGATGCACTCGTCCGCCTGGAGGCAAGACTTGAGGCGGGGTTGCTCATCCCCCTGTTCTCGGTGGCCCCTCTCAGGCCCGTCTTGTATCGCCTCTTGGCCCGATCGCCCGATGTCGAAGAAGCCCGAGAACAGCTTTTGCAGGCCTTGCTGTCACGCTCTCGCTCTGAGCGCCATGCCGCTACTCAGGCACTGGTGGCACTCTATGAGGGTGCCGACCGAAGGCAACAAGTGCAAATTCGAGTGGCCCTGACTCGGTTCTCGGCCGATCAGGGGCTCGTCGAGCACCTGAGGAGCATGTTACGTCGGGGCGACGAAATGCAACAGGCAGCCGCCATGGTTTTGTTGGGATGGACGGGGCAGAGCGAGGTCGTAGCTGATTTAATCGAGGCAGCAGTGGATGACCGCAGCTTTGAGCGGGCATACGAGGCCTTATTGGCCATCGGGCCTCGGTCGGTCTCGGCCATGCTTGAGGCATTTGACGGGGCCGGGCAAGGTCGTCAGGTTTTGATACTTAATCTTTTGGGCCACTTCAAGAGACCGGAGAGCTTGTCCCATATCGTGGAGGCTTGTCTGGGTTCCGAGGAGGAGGTGGCCGAGGCAGCCCAACGAGCTTTGGGAATGTTCGGCGACCCCTCAGTCATTCCCACGATTGTCTCTTTGTTGTCTACCGGGCAAACTCCCCTGCCGCGCGGCGCAATCGATTCTTTGATTCATATAGGGGGGCGCTATCGCGAGCAGGTTTTTGCAGCCGTCGAGCCACTGCTGGCTCAAGAGGGCACCCGAGCCGCTGCGGCCGAAGTTCTCTGCGGCATTTCCCACAAGGAAGAGATAGATGTAATCCTTCGCCTGCTGAACGATGGGCAAGCGCAGGTTCGGGTCGCCGCAATCGGGGCGATCGGGCGCTTGGGCGGAGACGATTTGATAGGAAAAATAGCCACGGCCCTGACCGACGAACACGCCTCGGTGCGTGTGGCGGCTGCGGCAGCCTTGGGTCTGCGGAATTCGGAGCAAGCTCGGGCTGCCTTGCGTGTGGCCCTGGGTGATGAGAATCCCTGGGTCGTGAAAGAGGCCATCTCGGGTCTGGCGCGCGGAGTCGACCCCCAGTCCATGACCCAAATGCGAGACCTGGTGTTGCATCCCCACGGATTGGTGGCCCGGGAGGCGGTGAAGGCTCTGGCTGATAGTGGCCTGAAACAGGACCAGGAACTTTGGTTGCGTGCCAGCAAGCATCCCGACAGCGATGTGGTTAAGCAGGTGATCGCTTCTTCGATGTCCTGGTCTGCAGAGACCCGCGACGCGATTTTGTTTGCCGTCTTGGACGATGAACGCTGGGATGTGCGTATCGCGGCGGTGCGAGGCCTTGTGGACACAAGGCATCCAGAGGCCATGCAAGCACTGGCCCGTCGGCTCGAGAAAGAGGATGATGCGCTGGTTCGGGAAGCTTTGGAGGCAGCCCTGCGGCCGCCTGCGTAGAGGGTGATTTTATGGTCGACTGGCCCAGCGCGCGTATCTTGATGAGTCCTGAGGAATTCAGGATCTTGCGGGATTTGGTACAGACGCACTGCGGTATCTATTTTCAAAATGACCAGCAATATCTCTTCACGCGACGTTTGGATAGCCGGCTCAAGGAACTCGGTTTGCAGGACTACACGGAGTATCATCGCCACCTGCGTTATGCGGAGGATCGAAGGCTGGAGATGGAGCGACTGGTCGAACTTCTGACCACGAACGAGACTTATTTTTTTCGAGAAGAATACCAGCTCAAGGCTTTTTCCGAGGAGATTTTGCCCGATTTGATCCTTCGGCGGGCGAGCCATCGGCGCCTGCGGATTTGGTCAGCCGGATGCTCGACTGGCGAAGAGGTTTACACTCTCGCCATGTTGCTTTTAGAGAATCCACAGCTTGAGGGCTGGAGCCTTGAGGTCTTTGGCAACGACATTTCTCGCAAGGTGCTGCAGACTGCAAGGAAAGGGGTTTACGGTAAAAGTGCCATGCGTGTCATTGAGCCCTATTTCCTGCGGAAGTACTTTCGCAAGGAGGGCGATCGCTACCGGGTGGTGGATGAAGTGAGGGACATCGTTTCCTTCGGTCAACTCAACCTTCTGGACACCGACATGCTTGAGTTGCTTGGACCGGTTAGTGTTGTTTTTTGTCGGAATGTACTGATCTATTTCGACAGGGATGCCCGTCTCCGGGTTTTGGAGACTTTCAGGAAAAAGATGGTTGAGGGGGGGTATTTATTGTTGGGCCACTCTGAATCCCTGGTTAACTTGAGCACGGATTTTGAGCTGGTCACTTTGAAAAACGACATGGTGTATCGGAAACCCAGGTTGCGTGATTTTGGGGAGACTTCTCAATGATCAAGAACGGTAAAGACGCGCCCGTTCGGGTGATGGTGGTAGATGATTCGAGGTCCAATCGTGAGACCATCAAGACCTTGTTGAGCGAGGAGCGAGGTGTGGTGGTCGTGGCCGAGGCCGCCGACGGCGAGGAGGCCCTGAAGGAGGCCAATCGGCATTTGCCGGATGTCATTACCCTCGATCTTCAGATGCCCAAAATGGACGGGTTCACATTCCTGCGCATCCTGATGGGCCACCGGCCCACACCTGTCATTGTGGTTAGCTCTTATTCGGATCAGCATAGCGTGTTCCGCGCTTTGGAATTTGGGGCCTTGGATTTTGTGGCGAAACCGAGCCGTAGTGCTGCAGGCTTGGAAATCATCCGGCAGGAATTGTTGGCCAAGTTGATGCTTGTTCGCCGTTTGCAGGTTTCTGCCTTGACCGAGCGGCGTCAGGTGGTACCGGCAGGCACTGAGCCGAAGCCGCAAATCGAATATTCGATCGATGACAATCAGCCAGCCGGCCTTGTCGTCATCGGGGCTTCGACCGGTGGCCCAAGTGCAGTCCATACCCTGTTGGCGGGATTGCCGCCGGATTTGCCCTTGAGCTATTTGGTGGCGCAGCACATGCCGGAACAGTTCACGGGCACCTTTGCTGAGCGTTTGAACGGACAGATCGCCATGTCAGTCGTGGAGGCGGTGGATGGCTTGCGACTGGCAGCCGGCCAGGTCGTTATCGCTAAGGGAGGCCATCACCTGCAGGTCCAGCGGGCCGAGGGGTATTTGTGTGTAGATCTCACATCAGCGGCAGAAGGAAGTCGTCATGTGCCATCCATTGATACCCTCTTCTTCTCCGCGGCGAAGGTCATGGGAAAGGCCTGCCTGGGCATCATTTTGACCGGCATGGGAGATGATGGTGCCCAGGGTGTTCGATCCCTGAAAAAGGCGGGGGGGAGTACCTTGGCTGAGTCGAAGGAAACGGCCATCATTTATGGTATGCCCTACGAGGCCAAGGCCACCGGTGCGGTGGATAAGAGTTGCCGGTTGACGGATCTGGCATCGGAAGTGGCAAAATTCGGCCAAGCGTTTTTGAGGGCCGAGTAGCGCATCTGTATGGGATGTTGATTGAGCCACCGGGGTCGGTGTGCTATGTTTGTGCCTCAGTTGAGGAGCGTAAGAATGTCGGAACGCAAGAATGAACAGGATGGTCTTGAATTTCTTAGGACATTCAAGCGAGGGGTTGAGTTTACCGAAGAACTCATGGCGGAGAACGTACGTTTGCGGGAACGCTTGATGGATTTGGAGGCTCAGCTTGCCTCTAAGGATAACGAACAGGCGGATTCGAGGGAATCCCAGTCTCAGCGCGAGTCCATGGAGTTGGAAAACGCGGATTTTCATCGACGGCATGGAGAGATTGATGCGGAGTACGATCGGCTGGCCAAGCTTTATGTGACGAGTTATCAGTTGCATTCCTCCCAGAATGTGAATCAGGTGATGGCTATCGTTTCAGAGGTTCTGACCAACCTGGTCGGTGCCAAGTCATTCGCTTTTTACGTCAAGAAAGGAACGAAGCTTGTTCCTTTGCAGGCGACAGGTTGCGAGGCGGAGCATCTTGATAGCTACAACGAGCAGCACGCCATTGCCAAAGCCCTGGAAGCCGGTGAACTCTGGCTTGATGATGGCCACGGCCATCAGGGCACTGCTGCGGTCCCCTTGGTCGCCATCCCCTTGCGTATTGGTCGTGCGGGTTTGGGCATGTTTTCAGTATTGAGCCTGTTTGAGCAGAAAGAGTGTGTGACGGAATTGGATCAGGAGTTGTTCAGGCTGCTGGGTACGCACGCAAGCACCGCTTTGTCGGCAGCCTTACTCTACGCTGCTGTCGGGGACGAATCAGAATTGGTCGAGCGATTGATCGATCAGATCGGGCTTGCCTTGGGCGGGGACGGGAAGACGTCATGACGAAAATTCTACAGGCTTTGGTGGTGGAAGATTCTCCAACCATGCGTCAGTTGATTGGCTTCGCCTTGCGTCGTATCCCGGGCCTTGAGGTTGATGAGGCCGATGACGGCGTGGCCGGTCTCAAGAAATTGGCGGAGAAGCGATTTGATATTTTGATCACCGACATCAATATGCCCATCATGGATGGCTTGAAGCTGGTGAGCCTGGTGCGCAAGGATGAAAAGCACAAGGATATCCCCATCGTTATCATCACAACGGAAGGGGCGGCAGAGGATCGGCAGCGAGCTTTGAATCTGGGGGCCAACGCATACATCACCAAACCCATTCAGGCACCACAGGTTATCGATTGCGTGCGCAAACTTTTGGATCGCTGATCCTCCCAAAATATTGACAGATTTTAACGACTGGCCTAACATTTTGAAGTACACAAGCAGGAGTGCATTGTTTTGGTCCAGACTAAAACCATCATAGTTCTTCTCGTCGGATTGGGGCTCTGTATTCCTCTCTCGATTGGAGCCCAGGAGGAGGAGTACGGGAAGGTCCAGTATTATCGAGGGATCAAGCAGTCCTACGGTATCGTCACAACATTGCAGACTGATTTGGATGGGGATGGGTCGAGCGAATCCGTGATCTGTTACCGGGATCCCGATCGGGCATTGAATCAACAGGGAGGCGTGTTGATCCTGTCCGGTGGCAATGTGGCGTGGCATGCTCTTTTTGAGGCCATGTATCCTGAAGAGGTCAAGGCAAACGGAAATGTCTTGAGTTTCTCCCTGGTGCAGGTGGGGAAGGCCGGCCCCAAGAAGGTGAATAAGACTTTTGAGCTCGGTAAGGATTTCTTTTTTCGCTCTGACGAGCACAGTCCTTTCTACGACGTGAAGGTTTCCGCCAGCTCGACGCTTAAGGGTGCCGAATTGGATCCCGGTATGGTTTTCGACGGGAATCTGAAGACCGCCTGGGCCGAGGGCGGGGAGGGAACCGGTGTCGATGAGTCGGTGACCCTGACCTTCGCCAGGCCCGTTAATCTGGGTTTGATGGGCGTGTTGCACGGCAATTTCGCCGGACGACGGCCCTGGCGTGACAACAACAGGTTGCATCGAGCCGAGGCCACGGTGGAGACTTCCTCGGATCGTTTTGATGCCGAAAGTGATGTGGACTTCGAAGAGGATTTGGGTCTGGGTCTCTATGGAGACCGGGTGGAGTTGAGCTTCACCAATAAGCCCATCATGCGTTATTTCAAAGTCGGCTCAAAGAACGTCACGAGCCTGGAGCTCAAGATTACCTCAGTCTTGTTGGGCGAAAAGAACGACGACACCTACATTGCCGAGATCGATTTCGCCGAACTCATCCCAAGAAATGTCCTTCTGGGCAAAGCCAAACCCGTGGTCAAGAAGAAGAAGGCGGATGAAGCCCCCGAGCCCAAGTCGAATGACGACTGGGTGGATGAAGATGACTTTTAGAGGTTCTAATCCGGGAACCCCCAATCCTTTCCAGCCCCCAGCACCGAAAAAGCAACCCCGTAGAGCCTTTTATCCCGCGCCGCAAGCGGTGCGGGATTGGTCTAGGGTCTCTTCTTTAGCTCTTCAGCAGGAATACGTGCGCGCATCGCATCATAGTAAACTTGCATCCGCATAACCGCTTTACGTACATCGTCCAAATCCACACTCATGCGCTTGGCGGCCGAGCGCATGGCCTCAGGCAAGGTTTCGCCGATACTCATGCGAATCTCCACCGTTGCGGCCATGGCGTGCTCGGCCACCTTGGGTCGCGGCGGACCTTCCTTTTTGGGTAAGAAGATTTGGATTTTTTCAAAGCCAACGCCTTTGCCGTCCCATCCGTGACCGTCCCGGGCAAACATGGCTATGCCAAGCGGGACGGCCATCGTTTTTATTGACCCTGGCCAAGCCCGGATCTTGATCACCGAAGTGGAGCGTTGCAGGTCGTTATGGTGGCAGGCGTTACCCAGTAATTTCTCCAAGTCCTTTTTCGAAATGTCGACTGCAACCTCGATGTCGGCGATGGCCCGCGATCGTCCACCAGCGCTTCTGTCCTGCCAGCTACGGGTGGTCCAGGGAGTTTTGGCTTTCGGAGCTTTGCTGCCCGGCGTATTGCCCTGAGAGAACTGGTTGAAGGAGTTGAAGGCCTCGCCGAATTTGCTGTCGCAGGCGCTGACGACCACCATGCCCAGCAGCAAGGCGGCGAACATTGATCCAATAAGGAAAAGTCGGCTTCGTTCCATGGGGTTCTCCTTATTCGAGATCACATCTTCAATTGGAATCACATCTTTAATTGGTCGGCCACTTCGGGCACGAACAAGGCTCGGACATTGTAGCGCAGGATTTCGTCCACAATCTTGGGGCGTTCGGGCAACTGACTGCCCATGGCCACTTGATAAAGCACTTCTTTGATGGAGCCGAGGATGCACAATGAGGTGATTTGCTTGTCCAGCTTCCTTAGAAGTTTCATCTCAAGACCTTGCTCTAAGGCGCTTTCGATGAGCACCAGGAGACGGCCATAGAACTCTGAGAGTTTCTGATCGAATCCTGGATCCAAGCCGACTGCTTCGGCCAGCAGGAGGCGGAGCATGGGGCGATTTTCCAAAAGATAGTCCAAGACTTCGTCTACGTTGGACTCCATCTGCGCCACGACGCCTGTCGGACCCCGGCTGGGGTCAATGCGTCGCACCCGGCTGGCCAAGGCTGCGAACAAGTCGCCCAGGAGCTGATCGAAGACCATGCGTTTGCTTTCGAAATAGAGGTAGAAGGTGCCCCTGGCCACGCCCGCATCCCGAATGATGTCGGCGATGGTGGCCGTGTGGTAGCCCTTCTTGGCGAACACCGTCAGGGCGCATTCCAAGAGGTGCGCCCGTCTCTCTGCTCTTCGCATGGCTGGCTTTCCTTCAAGTAGTAAACCCAAGCTAGCAATTCTTCCGCCATTGGCAAAGCAAAAAGAGAAATGAGAAGGGCTGCTGTTGACCTTGCTGGTGCCCTGGCATAGCATTTCCGCTCCATCGCAAGGAGGCGAGACCCGTGGCTAAGAAAACCAAGACCAAGACCAAGACCGCCCCTCGGCAGGCCAAGCCGGAAAAACCTTATCGACCGCGTCTAACCCGGAAAGATCTTTCGGAGATCATGGATTTCTCCAAGGGCTTGGCGCGCGCTGCCGGCACCCTGGCCCTGTCTTTTTATGGTCGCGCCAATCCGAGCTTGCGTTATGACCACGACTTGATCACGGAGGCCGACCTGGCGGTGCAAGAGTATATCCGCAAGGAAGTGCACGCAGCCTATCCGGCGCATCGTTTTCTCGGCGAAGAGGGTGCCGCCCTGCCGGACGACCGGGACAAGCAAAGCCCGCTCTGGGTCGTCGATCCGGTGGATGGTTCGGCTGGATTCTCGGCGGGCATGCCGGTTTGGGCTATCTCTATCTGCCTCTTCGATGGGACGCGTCCAGTCTTGGGCCTGATTTATCTTCCGGTGACCGGAGAGCTCTATCACGCCATTGCCGGCGCCAAAGCCATGTTGAATGACCGGACCATTGAGGTTCGAGACGAGGTGGTGGACAACGAATCCTTGTTGTTAACCTACAGCCGCTTCCACTCCGATTTCGTGACCCATTTTCCCGGTAAGGTTCGTTCCTTGGGTTCCACAGCGGCTCATTTGGCATATGTTGCCCGGGGTGCGGCCGGGGGTGCTGTTCTGGGCAACGTGCATGTATGGGATGTGGCGGCCGGCAGTGTTCTCTTGGAGGCTGCTGGTGGTGGATTCAGAGATCTCAATGGCAAAAAAGTGGATCTGAGTTGCTATCTGGAAGGCGGTCATATCGACAAGGTGCTCTTGGCGGCACCCAGGGGTTTACATGCCGATTTGACGGCGACCTTAGAACTCCGCTGAGCCGGACTGCTCCTCTACGCCCCAGAGCCCTTCTTCTTGCCGGATTTGTTGCTTTCGGCTGAAGCGGATCCAGCCCCTGGTCAGGCTGCGGTTGATAGCCATGGCCATCAAGGCCGCGGCCAGCAGTCCCAAGCTGATAAGACAGGCCAAACCGACCGCCGTCCAGGGATCATTTACGGGGATTGTCGCGGAAGCAGAGGAGGCAATTTGAACTAGCTGCATCATAGACATTGGTTAAGCAATGCCTGTGCCAGAAACTCTTCCCGGGGAGGATTTCGACTAAGTTCAAGGTTTACAAGGGCTTGACGAACGAGCTGGCCCTTGTCTCCAAATGCGCAGGGGGGAAGAATGAGGTACATGACTGCACAGGTGTGACATTTGCTTCACGCCTCTTGGCGCTCATGGTAGAGTGCCTTGCCTATGATCGACTTGCATTGCCACCTTTTACCCGGCGTGGACGACGGTGCCCAGGACCTGCAAAACAGCAGGTTGATGGCGAAGAACTTGGTCTCTTTGGGTTACCGCCATGTTTGCTGTACCCCTCATTTGCCTTGGTCTACCTTCACCCGAAGCGAAGCCGAACTCGATACCTTGCGCGACAAGCTGCAGCAGGACCTTGATGCCCAGGGCATTGAACTCACGCTGCACGTGGGCGCGGAGCACCACAGTTCGGTGGTGGGCGAATTGATGATCGATGGGAATCTGGTCGCCTTTCCCCGTGGGGACACCTTCTTGATGGAGTTTCCTTTGGGCGGTTTGCCTCCTGGTTGGGAGGATCTTTTGTTTCGGCTGCAGGTCAAGGGCATGCAGCCCGTTTTGGCCCATGTCGAACGCTATCCGGAGGTTCAGGCGGACTACAAGATTGTCCAGCGTTTCAAGGAGCGGGGTTGCCACATCCTGGTCAACCTGACGAGCCTGGTGGGCGGTTGGGATCGCAAGGCGCGTCATGTGGCCAAGGAGTTAGTGCGCTCGGGTTTGGTGGATGCCGTAAATTCCGACATGCATCGGGAATCGGAAGTGGATGCTTTGCGCGAGGGATTGGATGAGCTGCGCGCCTTGGTGGGGGCCGAGGCTTTGGAGCAAATGACCCTGCACAGTCCCGCCATCTTGGCCGGGATCCCGCTCGAGGAAGCCCCGTGAAAAAGCTGCTCATCAACAGCGTGATCTCCATGTTCATCGGTGCCTTGTTTGTCTGGCTTGCGGTGCGGGATGTGGACTGGAACGCCATGGGCTCGGCTTTCGGTCAGGTGGACCTGCTCAGGGTCGCCCTTTATTTGGGTCTTTTCATCGTGGTTCACTTTTCCCGGGTGCTGCGTTGGGGTTGCATGCTCAAGCCCCTGGGGCACGTGCCGTTTGGGCGGCTTTTTACCGTGTCCTCCGTGGGCTTCATGGCCCTTATTCTCTTGCCCCTGCGCTTGGGCGAATTTGCAAGACCCTTTCTCATTTCCGAGCGTGGCAAGATCCGTATGAGCGCCGCCTTGGCCACCATCGTGGTGGAGCGTGTGGTGGACGCTCTCTTCATGGCCTTGATGCTGACCATCATTCTTTTCGCCTTGGGTGACAGCATCCAGGTGCCCGGCGATCTGCGATTCTGGGCTTGGATTGTCCTCGTCGCGTTCGTGGCCCTGCTCGTGGTTATGGTCTTGGCCTACTGGCGACAAGAGACAGCCGTGCGATGGTTCCGCGCCTTGGTTAAGCCCATCAGCGCCAAGCTGGCGGATCGCCTGTCCTCCATCCTGGAGTCTTTCTTCGGTGGGTTGAAAGCACTGCCGAGCTTCAAACTCTTTGGCGGCTTCTTGGGCCTGACCATCATCTACTGGGGCTTGAACGCTTTGGGCCTGTGGATTCTCTTTGGTGCCTTCGATGGGCTTTCTCACCTGGGCTTCGTCGAGGCTTTGACCGTCTTGAGCGTCCTGTGTGTGGGCCTGATGATCCCTGCCGGTCCAGGCATGATCGGCAACTTTCACTGGTTCATCAAACTTGGATTGTCTTTGTTTGTGGCCGAGGCGATGTTGGGTTCAAGCGGCGTGGCCTACGCCATCCTCGTCCATGGGATTCAGCTTTCCCAGCAGGTGATCTTCGGCGTGGCCTGTTTGTTCTCCGGCCACATTTCTTTTCGGCGTGTCCTGGTTGCCCCCGCCGGGGTGGGGGACGGTTTGGACGGCAGCTCCCCACCAGCCCCGTAGTAAATTTAAATGCATCAAGATGGCGGTGGCTTCTTCATCGCCCAAGGACTCTTCCCGATCAAAATCTCGGCAGGCCCGTTCCAGTTCTCCACAGAATACCTGTCGGATTTTTCCAGCCCGCTCTGCCATCCGAGCCCTCCCAAGGCATGATGAATTGCCTCAAATGGTAACACGAGACTCGGACTTGTCAATTTTTTGGAAACTGGAAAAGCGCAACAAGTAGAGAGAGTTACAATAGGAAGGGAAAGTTATTTCTAGATGTTCTACTGCAGATCGAAGCCCTGCGCCAAAGTACCGCTGTTGCCGTGGGCGTCCGTGACTTGCACCTGGAGGCTGTAATGCCCGGCTCCTTCATACTGGCTGTGGTTCAGCGTGAAGTTGCCGGTGGGGATGTTGCGCTGGGCCGTGCTCTCCGTGCCTTCGCCGTCGCGGGCGTTGACGTAGGTGTAAGCCACCTGTCCATCCGCGTCCACGGTGCCGGCCGTCAAATCAACCGGGCTGCCGGAAGGCGGCGTCAGGCTTGCCTGCACGCTCACGCTTCCGTCGGCGGGCACGGGGTGGGGAAGGTAGGGAGGGACTCGAGCAGAACGGTGTAGAAAACTACTGGAGGCCAGGCCCTCGAACGTTGATTCTCCGTCGTCGTTGGTGAGACCCGGCGCATAAGAGACACTGCCCGTCAGGCCCGACTGCTGCAATTGCAGGTTGTGGAGTATCATGTGGGTCGAGGGCAGCAATTCGAAGGGGCTGGAATCGAGGCTGTAGCCTTGCGTGCCGGTGCCGTCAAAGTAGTGGCCTTCAATGTGGAGGCGGTAAGTCCCCAGGGGAAAGTCCAAGTGCTCTTCCCATTGCAGTTGCCAAATGTGAGGCGGATCATAATCAGAGTTTTCCAGCTCATAAGTCAGCATGGTGCTGTGCCCGTCGTCGCTGTACGGAGTGCCCGCCAGGTTGAGCACCGGCTCGAAGTTGCCGCTCACTTCTCGTTCCAAGGTCATGCGTGGCAGGTCCACCCCTGGATGACCGCCCACCCAGCGAAAATCCACCAGCTGGCTGCGCTCGACCGTGGTCGGTACATCGGAAAGCACCTCCGCCACCTCTTCGCTCGTGGTCGTGGTGGGCTCGACCGTGTCGTCCGCGTAGTCGTACCAGGCCGGCAGGATGCCGTTGTCGATGAGGTCTACGCCGCCCGCCGCGAAGGCCTGGGCCAGCTCGCCGAGTTTTTCCAAGTAGTAGTCGCCCTCGGCCCATCCCCAGATGCCCATGGATGGCGCGTAGCCGCCTTGCAGCCAGTTGTCGGCGTGCATCAAATACAGGTGATGGTCTTGGCTATAGCCCAGCACCGCCACATCGCTCAGGCGATCGTCGGCGTCCAGCAGCAGTTGGGCGGCATCCCGGCCATATTTACCCAGAGGCTCTCCAGGCAGGGTCACAAAACCAAGGTCTCCGATGCGCATGGTGGTCAAATGCGTTTTGCAAAAGGGAGAAGCCGGTACACCGCCGGTGAGCATCTCCATGCTGAAGATGCAGCCCAATTGTCCGTCTTCGAAATGGGTGGCCGGATCCTCGTCTCCATTGCCCACGCATTGGAAGGCGCCGAAGTAGTACTCCTTGTCGAACTCGTCTCTGAACTGGCCTTCGCCGTAGCCCAAAGCCTCCCGATCCACCGGGGCCCTCAAGTTGCTGATGTCGAGGGTCACGTCGTTGCGGGCCTGCCCTTCCAGGGCTTCGAATTGTGCGCGCAGGATGGGCCAAGTCAGGAGCCCCACTTGCTGAATGCTACGCCAGTCGTCCAAGCCGTTTCCGCCGCCCTCCGGCGTTACGTCGCCGGAGTTGCCCGAGAGGAAGACCGCCATGACCGGCAGCCCGGTGAGCTCTTGCAGTTTTTGTTGGGCGATGATCTCCACCGCGCCGGGGGCATCGCCCGTGATGGTTTTGCCATTCGAGATGGTGCCGTGCATGGCCAAATCGAAAAGAAACGCCAAGGGCTGATCATTGATGTCGTCGATGCGCATGACGTAGAGGGAGTCGTCCATGGGGTCCTGGTCTTCTTCGCGACGATCTCGGTGAATGAGGCCCTCCGGATCCATGTTGCCTACCTTGGCCCAGGCAAACTTGGCTGCTTGCATGTTGTCCAAGGCGATCAGCACGGCGTCGGCCATGGCCTTGGTGTGGCGCTCGAACATTTCCGGCGAGTAGTCGCCGTGGCCCAATACGCCCATCTGCACATCGGGTACCCAGAATGAATAGCGGCCCGGATAGGAGTGGGTGTGGTTGGCGCTCAGCACGATGCGATTGATGTAGTTTTCACCCGTGGCCTGGTAAAGGCGCCAAGCCGTGTGGGTCAGCATCCAGTCCGTGGTCCAGGAGGTGGCGGTGCGGATCAAGACGATGCGCTTGTCGCCGGCCTCGAAGACGAGGGCCTTGACCCGGGGGCGATCCCACATGCTCTCCGAGCCGCCCAGGGTTTTGCGGTAAGGTGTGCGGGGTCCCAATCGCGCCCCGTAACCCGCCATGCTGACGCCCATGGGGAAGTCCAAGGGCACGTCGCCGAGGCCCACTTGCAAGGTTGTGCCGAGGCCACCTGAGCCCGCCGCAGGCTCGCTGAAGGCCGCCAGGGCGTCTGTGAGATAGGCTTCGCAGAATCCGTGGATGCACTGGTTTTCCAAGGGGCAGTCCGGGTCGGAGACGCAGAGTTTGACACAGCGACCGTCCACGCATTTGCCTTCGGGCTGGCAGGTCACGTCCTGGCCGCAAGGGGCCGCCGACCTGCAGCAGCCCTCCAAGCAGTCCTGGGTGTCCGAGCATTCGTAATAATAATCGCAAGGCGTGGTGCAGTCACCGCCTCCGTCGTCTGTGCCCCCATCCGTGTCATCATCGCCACCACCACAGGCCATGGGCAGCAAGGCCACCAGGGCCAACAAAACCAACGCCATCATATGCTTTCGTGTCTTCACCATAACCTCCATCCAAGGGCCCCACTTACTCTAACGGGCTATTCTAACGGGCAGGGCTTTGATCATGCAAGTGCCAGGACCCCGCTATTAATGCAGGACAGTTGGGCCGCAATCGGGTAAAGTAAATTTGTGGAATAATTTTTTGTACACGATGTCCAGCCCAGAGGATGAAAGTGTCCATGAGTGACGTGAGTGAAAAGCCGACCAGGTGCCCATGCTGTGATTCATATTTGGATTGGGACCAGGCCGGAGAAGTGAAGCTCTTGCGATGCCCCCAATGCGATGGGTTTTGGGTGGCTCGGGAGACGATGGCGCAGATTGAAGCCCTGGCCATGGCCGAGGCCATAAGCCCGCCGGCGAGTGACGTCTTAAAGGAGCCATTGGGGTCGGATGCCCGGCCTTTTCTTAAGTGTCCTGAATGCGGCGAGCTCATGCGAAGACGGCGCTACGGCAAACGCTCGGCTGTGATCATCGACGTGTGTTCGGCGCACGGTACGTGGCTTGACGCCGATGAGCTCCAGCGCCTGGTGGTTTTCATCAAAGACGGAGGCTTTGAGGCCAGCGTGCGCAAGGAACGGGATTGGCTCGAAGCTTTGCTGGAAAAGGAAGCCTCTCGCATGCGTCTCGACAGCACGCGTTCTTTGAACAGTCGGGATGGGGAGCGTCAGGCCGCACGAAATCTGGCAGAGGCCCTGTTGCCGGGTATTTACAGGGCATTGGGATAAGGGCATTGGGATAAACGATCAGGAGAACCATCATGTTGGTGACATGTTCCAAGTGCAATCGTCATGTGGATACTGGTTCCGTCGCGGCGGGGGATGTCGTTCAGTGTAGTTGCGGCATGGGCATCATGGTGCCCGAGGGGCCCGCGGCCGCTGGCAAGATGAACTGTCCGGCCTGTGGCGCGCCCGTGGACCCGGACCTGAAAAACTGCATTTTTTGCGACACCAAGTTGGCGACGGTCATCTGTCCGGCTTGTTTCGGGGCGATCTTCGAAGGCAGCAAGCATTGCGCCCACTGCGGTGAGAACTTGCAGCAGAAAAAAGTCGTCATCCACGGTGATCAGACCGAACACATCTGCCCGCGTTGCCCGAATGATCCCAAGCTCAGGGTGGAGGTCGTGGCGGGCTTCCCCCTGGAGCGCTGCCCGGAATGCGAGGGGATGTGGGTGGATGATGACATCGTGGATCGCATCTATAAAGATCGCGAAAACGCCCCCACGGTTCAGTCCATGACCAAATCCAGCAAAGCCGACGTGGCGGCCACCGGCGGCGGACTACCGGTCCCCGAGGGCTACATCAAGTGTCCGATTTGCGACAAGATGATGAACCGCAAGAACTTCGGCCGCTTTTCCGGCGTGATCATCGACATCTGCAAGGGCCACGGCACCTGGTTTGACGCGGATGAGCTTCGGCGCATCATGGAGTTCATCGCCGCCGGCGGCCTGGAAAAACAAGCCGAACGAGAACGAGAAGACCTGCGCCAGGAACTGCGCTGGCTCAAGCAAAAGAAAAACCTGGAAGCCGTGTCGGATCGCATGAACGCCCCCAGCCACGGTGCCGGCCTGGGTATGGGCGGCATAAATCGCAGCCTGGCCGGTTCGGCTGCCCTGGGTATCGGTAGCCTTCTGCGCAAGCTCTTCTAAAGCCGATTTACCCTTGACAGACAGGCCAGATACACGTAATTTCCGGCCCTGCCGCGGTTGGGCTCAATAGACCGACCAAGGCTTGGTATTTGACATAGCTTGATATTTGACATGGTGGAGTAGCTCAGTCGGCCAGAGCAGGGGTCTCATAAGCCCCGTGTCGGCGGTTCGATTCCGCCCTCCACCATTTCTTGAGATGAACGAGACCCCGCAATCCTTTGCGGGGTCTCGTTTTGGCCAAAATTGGGACGCGATGTTCGCCGCTTCATGTGGCGATCACAACTTGGATAAGCCCAGCTATGTGGACACCTGCTTCCCCCATCGTTGATCTCTAATTTGACCGAACTCACTCCGGCGTCAGGCGGGCGGTGAACTCCACGTGGGGCACGCAGACGCAGGGCACGTACTTTTCGGTTTGCCAGGGCTCATAGCCTTCCAATTCAATCTCAAACAGATTGTTGGCCACCAAGGTCAGCACCCATTCCTGAGCAACGAAGAAGGCCCTGCGGCCTTCTTCTTCCCAGGTGCATTCGCAGCCATCCTCGACCACGCCCCCGTCAGGACGGTTGTTGGAGATGTTGCGGTCGTTGATGCGCACGGTGATGGGGCAGCAGAGTTCCAGGCCGGTCTCATCGTCGACGATGGTGATGAAGACCGAGTCGTCGACGTTGCCGTCGCAGCCTAAGTGACAACCAGCATCCCGCGGGCCAATGTCCTCAACCCCGGACAGATCCACATCCTCCTGCCCGCCGTCTGGGTTGTCGCCCGAGCCGGCGCAGGCCTGGGCCAGCAGCAGAAAACATCCGGAAAGAATTGAAAACAGGATTCGCTTCACGACCATCTCCCGATTATTGTGTTCCGTTGAGGGAAATATAGTACGGCGTGGAATTTTTGGGAAGGCCGCGAAAATTGGGGAAAAATTGGGGGAAAAATTGGGGGACGGGGGTGCGAGAATCCTAGAATCCCACGTGACAAATATGCCTTCTGGGGCTAGGATCGCTCCGTTTTACATCTGAAGCTCCATAGGAGGCCTGATGGGCAAATTGTCAAAGAGCCTGTTGCTGTCCATGCTGACGATTTTCGTCATGGCATGTGGTGGCGGTGGGCAGAGCGCGGATGCAGGCTTGGATGCGGCCCTCGACGCGGGCCTCGATGCCGGAGGAGAGGATGCCGGAGGTGACGGGGGTCTTATCTCCCTGGCGAATTATTGCCAAAGCTTGACCGAGGCCTATTGCGAATTCCTGCAGCGCTGTCCGGTCCCGGGCCAAGCGCTGGATCCTTTGGCGGATTGCCTCGAGGGCAGTCGCGGCTGGTGTGCCGATGCGCTGTTGGTGGACATGGAGGCCTTGGGCTGGATCGCGTACTCTCCCGCCCAAGCCGATGCCTGTTTGGCTGAAATGGCCCTTCTCGACTGTCGGGATTTCGATCACGCCGGGCGAGACCTCAATGGCCAAACCGCCTGCGGTCAAGTGCTCGCGAGCCTGCAGGCGGACCAGAGCCCATGCGTATCCGGCTTCGAGTGTCTAAGTGGAGTTTGTCGATTCTCAGACTTATGTCCCGGCACCTGCGCGCCCGTGGTCGGCTTGGATGCGGATTGTTCGGGCGGCCAGGTTTGTGCTGACGGCAGCTTGTGTTGGCAAGGGGTATGTATGGCCTTGCCTGGAAATCCTGGAGACGCCTGCCCGGAAGGGTTTTGCGCATGGCCTTTGTTGTGCCGCATGTCCGGCAGCGACAACTCAAGTTGGCGCTGCGCTGAATTGGGGTTGACGGGCGAGGTCTGTGGACCCGATGCCCGTGTATGCTTCCCCGGGCTTTTTTGCAAACAGGAACAAAGCGATGGACCCGGCCTGTGCGCCGTGCCCGGTCAGGAGGGGGCGGTATGCCAGGACAGCTCGGAGTGCTACGATCCGGCTGGTCCGGTCCTGCTATGTTCCGGCGGCACCTGCCTGCCGGCGCCGGCTGCGGGTGAGCCCTGTGAAGAGTACAGCTGCGATCAGGCCTGGTGTGACACCCAGGCCATCACGCCGACTTGTGTAGCGCTGGCTCAACAAGGCCAGAATTGCAGTCAGGACAGCAGGTGCTTGCCCGAGTTATTCTGTCGGGACGAACTCTGCCAGCCCCGTCTACAAGTCGGCGAGAACTGTGCTTTGCATAACTGGGGCTGTGTTCGAGGTCTGATTTGTCGAGCGGAACGTTGTGTGTCCATTGGCGGTGCGGTATGCGAGCCGGAGGAATGACCATGAATCGTACCCATTTTATCGGTTGCTTGTTGGGGATGCTGGGCCTGAGCCTGGTGGTGGCCTGCCAGGGCGCCGCTGATTCGGACCAAACTTTCGGCCATTTGGATGACTGGACCGACCAGAGTGTATCCCTCGAACTGGATCACGAGTCCACGCTCAGCTTCAGGGCTGATGGCAACCAGATTTTGAGCAATCCGCCTCTGTTCGCCGGAGGCCGGCTGCGGGTTGAATACGATCCCAATCGTCTTGCGGGTTGCCGCGGCAGTCACGCCGGCGCCTGGAGCATCATCGTTCACTTGCGTGAAAAGCCTTCTGGTACTTTGACGTCAAGGGTGATGGGGTCTTCCGGCAACTTGCTGTCGAGCACCTTCGCGGTGGGCGAAGAGGCCGAGTGGCTGGAGATATGGTTTGAAAATACCGATGATCAGGGCTGCCGTGACTTCGACAATCGCTCAGGAGCCAATTATCAATTCCAAACGGTGGTGCCCACAGGCTTAAGCCGGGTCCTGTTTCCCGCGGATTGGAACGAGTCGGCGCAACCGGCCATCGTGGCCGGGGGGCTGATGCAACTCGACTACGACCCGGCCCGTCTGCGGTTGTGCCGGGCCACCTACAACGGTGGGCGCACCTGGAACATCCTTGCCCACTGGGCTTTTTCCCCAGGGGGTCAACGAAGTTCCATCCCCTTGTTTGCCGGTGACTATTATGCCGGCGAAGAGGCCATTTTGAGGCCCTTGCTGACCGTGCCGGAAGATGCCGAGTCGGTGGAAGTTTGGTTTGTCAACTCGGACCGGGCCGGCTGTGTAGCCTGGGACAGCAATCTCGGCGATAACTATCGCTTCCCCGTGGCCTCAAGCGCGGAGGCGGTGACCGAAATCGGTTGGGTCGGGGAGCACGACTTTGTCATCGCCTATCCCAACGAGACCGAACATTTGGGCAAACAAGATCCGGTCTGGTATCAGGACAACTGGGCGGGCATGCCCAAGAGCTCCTGGACTGAAATACAAATCTGGGTGCAGGGACTGACCGACGTGGTCTATGCCAACACGCAAGAGGCAGCCCAGGCGGCCGCGGCTCGAATTGATGCCGGGGTCTTGACTTCGGCTTTGGCCGAAGAGTGGCCCCTTGAATTTGTGGAGCAGCGTGGCAACAACTTCGTCTACGCTTTTCGCTTCTGGAAGATGCGCTACGTTATCTACAATGATCCGCCTGTAGCAGCCGGCCTTTATCAGTTCCGTTATCGTTTCTCCCTCGACGGTCAGGCGGCCCAGGAATTTGGGCGCGCCGATGGGCAGGACTGGCGTTTCGTTGTCTCTCCCGACTTAGACTGCTCATTGTTCCCCGACGGCGGACCGGAAGGATGTCAACAGAGCACGAGTGTGGATTGGGCCGGGAACTGGGGAGGTCGTTTCGATCACTCCTGCAGCCATCGCTTGGGTTTGGATGAGCCGGTCGTCTTCACCAAAAGCAGCCTGGGGCATGACTGCATGGTCATCAGCGCCGAGGTCTATGTGGCGGGTTTAACCGACGCAGGTGGCGATCCGCAGGCCATCATGGCGCAGGTGGAAAGCGATATCGGCTTCGGCGGCGGACCCTTGGTCCAGCCGGTTACCTATGACCTCGCTTACGACACGCGCAGCGGAAATAACTACCGCTACCAATGGTTCTGCAATGAGCATGTGGGGCGTTCCGACAGGGGAGACTATCGTTTCCGCTTTCGTTTTTCAGCCGACCAAGGTCAGACATGGAGCGTCATTGGTGATGAAGCGGGAGGCTTTCGCGCCTTGTGGGTGCGCAACGACTCCACGGACGTAGAAGCCCAGCAATTCTGCGAAGGCTTGGAAAGTTGGCAATCCGCCTTTCAGCATCAGGACGCCTGCATAGACTACCAGCCCGCGACCCAGGTCGACGCAAACAACTGTGAGTTCTACGTCAACGCCTTCGGCCGGGGGCAGTGGTCCCAGGCCAGCGTTCACGCCAGCTGGTTGGAGTCTTGGATCAGCGTCAACGCCGAGCAGGAAGGCCAAGTCGAAAACGTCGGCCTGTGGGCGAGCTATCGGGACCTTGCCGACGGAAGCCTGCACGAGGTTTTAAGCTTGGGCAGCGAATACGAGCCGAATTACTGGCTGGTGGGCTTGACGAAAGAAGAGAATAGCCTCTTCGATCGTCAGGTCGAAGCCTTGGCCTTCTTTCTCGATGTGCGCCGCCTCGATGGCAGCGTGGAACGATTGTGGCAGAGTCGCTCAGGCGCCAATTACACAGAGGCCGACATCTTCGCCGTGGCCGGCTTCCTTCTCTCCCTCGGCTCGGGGAGCGTCGAATACGCGGATGAGTCGATGGGCCTCTTCGACGCCAAGCGGGCCTGCGCTCAGTAGGCAGAACCTGAGATCATCGGGCCTTACTGGCAGGTCCATGATTATGGCCACCGCCTCAAGGTGCCAGGCAAATAGTCTTGTGTGACCTCCGTCCCCGGAATTCCCCCGATCTCCTCAAGTATGAGCCCATTCCATTCAACTGTATTCATCCGATAGCTGTGCAAGATTGGATCAGTCCCCGTAAAGCAGGGCTTCGATCTTGGCCAGCACCTCTTCCAGAACGGCTTTGGGCGCGGTGGCGAATTTTTTTGCCCCTCGCTTCCGCCAGTCCAGGTTTTTGATCTGATCGGCCAGGATTGCGCCTTTGGCTTTGGATGAAGACGGCAGGCTCACTTCGAAGGGATAGCCCTTGACCCGACTTGTCAAGGGACAGAACAAAGCCAGACCTACTTTGGCGTTGTAGGCCCTGGGGGAGATGACCAGGGCTGGGCGATGGCCGGCCTGCTCATGGCCGGTCTGGGGGCTGAACTGCAACCAGACGATGTCGCCTCGCTTGGGCACATAGCTTTTGCTCACCAGATTTCCCCGCCCACGGCCTCACCGCTGTCCACCTCGGCATGCAGATTGTCCTCGGTCACGTCGGTCAGTAGATTCTGGAGGGAGTATGTTCGGGGATGCAGGGGGCGAATGGTCAAGGCCCCGTCTTCGATGCTCAGTTCCACCTCCATGCCTTCTTCGACCTCCACTTCCTTGGCGAAGGACTTGGGAATGCGAAGTCCGAGACTGTTGCCCCATTTGCTGATCTTGATCACCATGCCTGCCTCCAGTGTATACATTGAGTATACTTCCATACCCTGGGCACGTCCAGGCTTTTTCCAAGGCCATGGCAGGCGGCGGCTAGTACGCCAGACAGACCGACCCCTCGGCCAGATCATCCTCTGCGTCACAGGGCTCCTGAGGGCAGTAGTACACAACTTCGCAGTTCATGGGCGGCGGGCACTCGATGTCGGCGGAGCACCACTCGGAGCAGCGATTGGTGAGGCACATGCCCTCGCACTGGCTGTCGTCGGGATCACAGCTGGAGCCGAGGGGAAGAGGACCCAGATCGAGCACGCATTGCCCCAGGAGCGGCGGTGAAGATTCCAGGTCCGGCAGGCACGCCTGTCCTTCGGGGCAGTCGCTTGGCCCGCCGCAGCCCGCGTCCTGGCGGCAGACGCTGGCCGGCAAGTTGTTCTCCGGCAGGTCGCATGGTTCCAGCATGCACAGATCAGTCGTCTGGCAAGTCATGTTGCCGGGGCAGTCGTCGTCGCTGCCGCACCATTCGGAGCACCGACCGTTGACGCAAATCGCCTGGCAAACGTCGTCCGACTCGCAGGGTGAACCCAACTCAAGATCTCCTGAGTCGCTGCGGCACAGGCCTGTCAGGGTTTCGTCCACCAGGGTTGGCCAGCAGGTCATCCAGTCCTCGCAGTCATTGGGCCCCAGGCAGCCGCTGTTGCCGCTGCACATTCCGACACTCCCATCCACACCTGGAATGCTGTACGAGATACAAACGTCATCGTTGATGCAGTCGTAGGTCGACTCACAGATTTGACTACAGATGTTACCCAGGCAGACCAGGCTGCTGCATCGATCTTCGACGGCGAGCGTTGTCTGGTCAAGGGTCTCATCGCAAGTACTGCCGGCGTGGATGTCCCCTAGATTTGCGCAGTGAGTCGTCAGGCTGTTGGTCGCTTCGTCGACTTCCACCGTGCACACATCTTCGAGGGGGCAGTCTCTGTTGGTCAGGCAAGGAAGATCGAAGAAGGGCAGGCAGGCGTGGTTTCCTGACGCCCTCCACATGCATCGGATGGTCACCGAGGGGTCGGGTGCGAACGCACAGCCGTTGCACTGCTCGTCGGTGTTGCATTCCGGGGCGCACACCGCAATGGGATCCTCTAAGGACTCTCCAATGCAATCTATCCCTGTCTGGCAAGCGGATCGGCCATAGCCCGTGCAACTGGCCCCGCAGTCGCCGGTGCCATCACCGCAGGGGTAGCCCTCTGCCGTCTTGAGGCAGAAGCTGATGAAAGACTCGATCTCGATGCAACACATCTCAGCCGTTTCCCCTTCTGCGTGGTTGACGCAGGATTCGTTCATCTGGCAGTCCGTATCCATGCAATAGCCCACTGTGTCGCCCGTCTCCTTGTAGCAGCGGCCGCTACCGCAGTCGTAGCCATACTCGCAGGCTTCACCCATCTGCATGCCGCTTGCGTAAAGGCAATCGCCGGTCAGGCATTCTTGCCCTGAGAGGCAGAAGCCGACGCATTCGCCATATCGGCATGTTTCGCATGCGGTGGGGTCACAGGCCGGATCGCAATCGATGATGTCGCGGCAGACGCCATTGTCGCAGTCCTGGTTTTCCGAGCAGGCATAGACGCAGCCCTCTTCCTGACAGACCATGCAATCACTGGAGAAGCAGGGTGGATCGCAGTCAGGGATGTCCTGGCAGGCGCCATCGACGCAGCGCTGGTTGGCGAAGCAGGTGTTCACGCACCTGCCTTCCTGGCAGACCTCGCAAACGATGGTTTCACAGGCCGGATCGCAGTCGGGGTAGTCCCGGCAAAACCCGTTATCGCAGTATTGGTCTGCGGTGCAGGCACTGACACAGTCCCCATCCTGGCAGACCATGCAAACGTTGGGCAGGCAGGGCGGACTGCACCGCAGCTTCTTCTGGCAGACGCCATCTTCGCACTGCTGGTCCGGGGTGCAGGTGCTGGCGCACTCGCCCTCCTGGCAGGTCATGCAGGCGCTTGAGTCACAAGCAGGAACGCAGGCGGGCGCATCGACGCAGGCACCGTCCTCGCAGATCTGATCGGTGGAACAACTGCTGACGCATACCCCTTCCTGGCAGATCTGGCAGGTGCCCATATCGCAGGCCGGGTCGCATTTAATGCTGCTGCCTTGCTCCGAGCAGGCGAGAACCATGAAAGATGACAGCGCGAAAATGGGCAGCGCAAGCTTCCGAAGGAGAATCTGTCTTTTGTTCATTCGTTGTCCCCAATGTGATGGTTTCTATGTCCCCTTGCAGCCGGAGATCAGCAGCGCGTAAGTCATGGTCTTCATGTCGGCCCCCATTCAGAAGCCCACCGCGCGAAGCAGGGGGCGTCCTGGGTTGAATCGCTGTCTATTATACACCTCACCCGACCGGCACGCACATGTCGACCTGGGCGATGTTGTCCGGGTTGTCGCCAAACCGAGGTGCCACACGAATCGATTCGGCTGAACATCGCAAACGCGGCGAGATGCAGGTCGTCGATCGCCAGCGCCTGTGCTAGACTGCGATGTACCGAAGGGGAGGTTGTGCGCCATGAATTGGAGGAGACTGAGGATGTGGATCTGGGCGCTGAGCCTGGTGGGTCTTTGGGGCGCCTGTGTTGATTCGGGACCGAAGCCAGTGGACGGTGGGCCGCAGGGGACGGTCCGTGACGCAAGCGTCTGGGAATACGGGGCATGCTTTCTGGATTATCATTGCCCCATGGGTATTGTGCGCTTGGGTCTTCCGACGATGAGTAGATGCGCCAGTACGATGACGTGGATGGATGCATACTATGAGAGCCTGCAAGAAGACGGTGAGGCCGCTCGGTATTTGGCAAAGAAAGAGGTCCTCGGCGCAATGAGGTCCTGCGAGGAATACAACGCCTGGTATTTCTGCGATGAGGACGAGTTGGCGCGGTTTGAAGGCAGCGAGTTGCATTGGTATTGCAGTGACGATACCGCCTTGGCTTGTTCAGACAGCAGCCCTTCGAGGGCCAGTCGATTCGATTGCGGAGCTGCGGGTCTGACTTGTGAGGACGGATTCTTGGAGGGAGGCTGTGGATTTGGCTCCTGCGATGAGGAGAGCTTTGAACGGCGTTGCGAAGAAGATTTGCTCGTTCTATGTGAGTTCGGTCAGATCGCGCAGGTGGACTGTGGCGATGCGCTCATTGAGCTGTGGTATAGCGAAATTGACGGACGACCGGTCTCCAATCGCTGCGGAGAGCGCGCCGATGGAAGTTTTGGCTGGATGGGCGACGGGGTGGATTGCGATGAGGAAGGTTTCTCGCTGCGCTGCGACGGTTCGGTGATGGAGACCTGCACCGGGGGGAAGATCGGCCGGCTGGATTGCAATGACATCATTCCGAACACAGTCTGCGGAGAGGACAATTTGCCCTGGTTGCGTTGCTGGCCCAAGGATTCGGACTGCGACCCGCGGTCAAACGAGAAATGCCAAGACGGCCGCATCACCTTCTGCGACTTCGGCCGTTGGGTGCGTATCGACTGCAAGGAGGCTGGCTTTTCAGATTGCCACCTGAATGATATCGCGGACGTAATGGGTCAGGGTGATATGGCCCACTGCATTCCCTAACTGTCTATCTGATCTGCACTGCCCAGTCTTCGGACCTCCGCCCCCAGGATTCTCTGCAAATAGCCATATGTTGGCCAAAGTATCCTATGTAAAAAGCCATCAAGTGGCTGAAGTAACCTATGAATAAAGCCATCAAGTGGCTGAAGTAACCTATGAATAAAGCCAATGGGTGGCTAAATGTACCTCGACAAAAAGCCAATTTGTTCATATCGTTTCTTGAATTTTTGACGGCCAAGGGGCGCGATGAACTCAGGGTGGAGATCGAGAATCCCCCCGTCCCCGGAATTCCTGTGAAACTTCGATGATCAGTTCAAGCAGTTCGAATCCGGGCTGAAGAGGCAGTCGAAGTCGTCGCAGTCGACGAAATTGTCCCCGTCGTTGTCGATGCCATCGTCGCATTCGCCGGTGACTTCGTGGGGACCGCAGACGGTCACGTCTACGTTGAAGAGGCAGCTGTGGTCGTCGCAGTCGATGAAGTTATCTCCGTCGTTGTCCTCATCGTCGCTGCACAGTTCGTCGGTGGCTTCGGCGTCCCGGCACACGTCGATGTAGATGTTACGGGAGCAACTCCAATCCTCGCAGTCGGTGCGGCCATTGTTGTCGTTGTCGATGCCGTCCGTGCACAGCGCAGCCGTGATCTCGGGCTCGGGGCGACCGCCGCCGCAGACGTCGGTGTTATCGCAGTCCCAGTCGTCGCAGTCGGTGAAGTTGTCGTTGTCGTTGTCGATGCCGTCTGAGCACAGGGCCTCGGTATTTTCCGCATCGCCACCACCGCCGCCGCAGACGTAGGTGTTATAGCAGTCCCAGTCGTCGCAGTCGGTGAAGTTGTCGCCATCGTTGTCCTGGCCGTCTGAGCACAGGGCGTCGGTGTTTTCCACGTCGCCACCGCCGCCGCCGCAGACGCTGGTGTTGTCACAGTCCCAGTCGTCGCAGTCGGTGAAGTTGTCGCCGTCGTTGTCCTGGCCGTCTGAGCACAGGGCGTCGGTGTTTTCCACGTCGCCACCGCCGCCGCCGCAGACGTCGGTGTTGTCGCAATCCCAGTCGTCGCAGTCGGTGAAGTTGTCGCCGTCGTTGTCCTGGCCGTCTGAGCACAGGGCTTCGGTGTTTTCCACGTCGCCACCGCCGCCGCCGCAGACGCTGGTGTTATCGCAATCCCAGTCGTCGCAGTCGGTGAAGTTGTCGCCGTCGTTGTCTTGGCCGTCTGAGCACAGGGCGTCGGTGTTTTCCACATCGCCACCGCCGCCGCCGCAGACGTCGGTGTTGTCGCAATCCCAGTCGTCGCAGTCGGTGAAGTTGTCGCCGTCGTTGTCCTGGCCGTCTGAGCACAGGGCGTCGGTGTTTTCCACGTCGCCACCGCCGCCGCCGCAGACGTCGGTGTTATCGCAATCCCAGTCGTCGCAGTCGGTGAAGTTGTCGCCGTCGTTGTCTTGGCCGTCTGAGCACAGGGCCTCGGTGTTTTCCACGTCGCCACCGCCGCCGCCGCAGACGTCGGTGTTGTCGCAGTCCCAGTCGTCGCAGTCGGTGAAGTTGTCGCCGTCGTTGTCCTGGCCGTCTGAGCACAGGGCTTCGGTGTTTTCCACGTCGCCACCGCCGCCGCAGACGCTGGTGTCATCGCAGTCATAGTCGTCGCAGTCGGTGAAGTTGTCGCTGTCGTTGTCCTGGCCGTCTGAGCACAGGGCGTCGGTGTTTTCCACGTCGCCACCGCCGCCGCAGACGCTGGTGTTGGCGCAATCACTGTCGCCGCAGTCGATGGCGTTGTCGCCGTCGTTGTCCTGGCCGTCTGAGCACAGGGCGTCGGTGTTTTCTACGTCGCCACCGCCGCCGCAGACGCTGGTGTTGGCACAATCACTGTCGTCGCAGTCAAACTGTCCGTCGCCGTCGTTGTCCAGCTGATCCGAACAGCGCGTGTCGGTATTTTCGGGAGTAGGCGTGGATTGAATCTGGCCGCAACCCGCGGAACCGAGAACGAGAAGTCCAGCCAGGATGGAGATGAGGATAAATTGAGTTTTCATGGATGCCTCTTCTGGTTTGAGGGAAACACCGGATATTTCCTAGTTTTGCACGAGAACAGGGCGTTTTCAATAAGGTCCAGGCGCCTCTAACCTCGAATTCCTTTGGAATTCGACATAAGAAGCTCTACTGGAGCATTGATTGCTTTCCTTCTTGAGTCATCGGTATTGGTCGTCCCGACGCTAGAGCTTCTAAGGTTCGAAGGTCCCATTTTGGATCATGGCGTAAATCACATCGCCCGGACAGCTCGTCGCCTTGAGATCCCGGTGACCATTGACCTCCAGGAAGTCGCTGTTTCCGGCGGCCGCGGCGGTGGCGCGAATCTTGGCCACCAGGTTGCGAACACCGGCGATCTGATCCTCGGTCGGAACGGACCAGGTGTTGGGCAGCGCGAGCATGATGGAGTAACTCGGGACGTTGACCGCCTGATTGCCATTGGCGGCACAGCGATAGTCAAATCCCCGGATCTCCCACTCATCGCCGTCCATGCTCACCGCGCTGTTGTACCCCAGGGAGTAGCCCCGGTTGATGACGTAGTCCAGTTGAGAGTTTCTCAGAAGCTGTGGAATGTCCGAGACATTGACCCCGTCGGCGCCGATGTAGTGAAGCGTGATGTAGCGTAAAGCGTTGATGTCCATCCAGGCGGTGGAAGACACCGGATAGGCCGGGTCCTGCCACTCGGTCCGGTCGTGGTAGGGATAGCTCGGTGCCGCAATGCAAGCGTCCTGCTGACAGAGATAGCCACAGGCCGTGACCGCGTGTCCGTAGTCGCAGGTCCCTCTGAGACAGCTCCCTGATGGGGCATAGCTGATCAGGTCGACCATCCCACTGCAGCCGATGAAGGGCGGGTTCACGCAGCTTTGCGCCGAGCAGCAAGAGTCCATCCCGGGCCAATAGCCCTGCACATCCACCAAAAGCCGGGTGGCACCAAGCTGATAGAAACAGACCTCGCCGTTGTCGCCGATTTTCGAGATCACGCCATTGGTGGTGCTTTTCCCGATGGGATGGTTCAGGTTGGAGCTCACCGGCCGCTGGGCGCCCTTGGGGAACACGGTGATGAAGCCCTGCTCGGAGGGATTGACGGCGGTGAGCGTGAAGGCGACGGCCTGGGCATCGGAAGGGATGCCGTTGACCCCGGCCAGCTGAACACAGTTGGTGCTGTCTGCTGCGTAGGTCTCATCCAGCTTGCGGTAGGGAGTCACAGTCCGATAGGCCGCGTTCGATTCGAAGAAGCCGGTGACATCCACGATGAAATGGGTTTGGGCTGTCGTTTGGATGCAGATTTTTTGGTCCGCGCCGATCTGGACGATGCTTCCGTTGGCCGTGGCCTGGCTCGCCCCGAAGCTGAGGGAACGGGTCGGGGGAGCAGCAGCGCCGCTGGCGAAAGCGCTCATGGAACCGTCCGCCTCGGGCAAGACGGAGGTCATCACCAAAGAGACTGCCTTGGCGTCCGCCGGAACGCCGTTGATGCCGGCGACGGTCAGGCAGGTGGTGGAGTTGGCGGCGGGCTTGGTTCCAGCCCTGGTGTCCACCAGTCGATAGGGCGTCTGCGCATGAAAGGCCTCGGGCTCGACGGTGTAGCCGAAGACATCGATGATGAGGTGCGTGGGCGAGAGGGTATAGACCGTAATCTTCTTGTCGGTCCCCACCTTGACGAAGAAGGTGTTCCCCGTGACTTGATCGGCGGCGTAGTTCAGCACCGAGGCGTCCGGCGTGGATGCGCCGCTGTTATAAGCCGTGATGAAACCGTTTGCTTCCGGGGCGACCACCGTGAATCTCACCACCACGGACTGGGCATTGTCCGGGATGCCGTCCCGACCGGCCATCTCGAAGGAATTCAGGCTCCCGGCCTGAAGCTTCTCTCCGCTCCGGGTGTCAAGCCTGCGAAAGGAGGTCGTGGGCGACAACTGGTAGTCGCAGACGCTGGTGCAGCTGCAGGTGCTCACATCGCAGAAGCCGTTGGGATCGGCGCAGGTGTCCGGACAGGCCTCCCCGCAGCCGTCATCTCCACAGCAGCGTTCGGCACAATTGGGCACGCATTCCTCGTAGCAAGCACCGTTGTCGTCACAGATCTGCGTGCCGGGGCATTCGCCACAGTCTGCTAAGCTGGAGCAGCCGTCCGGCCAGGCGCCGCATTCCTTGTCCAAAGACGCGCAGCTTTGTGGCGTGCAGGCTCCTGTGCATTCGCAAGAGTCCTCTTCGCAGACTTGCCCGGTGTCGGCGCACAGGTCTAGACAGACCCCGCCACAGCCGTCGGCACCGCAGCAGCGTCCGGCACAATCGGGCACGCATTCCGCATGGCAGGCACCGTTGGCGTCACAACTCTGCCCCCCGGGACACTCGCCGCATTCTGCTAAGCTGGAGCAGCCGTCCGACCAGTTTCCACACTCCTTGCCCAGATCCGCGCAGGTCCTCGGGATGCATGTGCCGGTGCAGGCGCAGGACTCCTCGTCACATACCTGCCCGGTGTTGGCGCACAGGTCCGGACAGACCCCACTGCAATCGTCCGTTCCGCAACAGAGCCCGCTGCAGTCCGGTTCACAGAATTCGTTAGTGGCATCCTCGCCGCAGGCCTGCATGAGGCCGGCCAGTCCGACGAGCAGCGGCAGGAGGAACAGGCCGAGGAGCCGGAGAGACCTGGGCGCGCTTCTTCGGATTTGCGTTTTCATCAAGACCGCCCCTTTGAGAGAGGTTTCTGCGGAATCCCATGGCTAAGAGGATAGCGCCCGGACTTGGATTTTCGCAAGTGCTGGAGAAATCACATTTGGGTCAAGGTGGGTGGTTTGTTTGACCCAGGGGTCCGAAACGACCCACCCCGGGGTCCCCAAAAACGACCGAAACGTTGGGTTTTTGGTGCGGGGTTTTTGGCACCCCCTTTGCTTACCCATGACCTGTCGAGATCAAACCAAGGCCATCTATCCAGGAGGATGTCATGCCAGCGCGAAGAAAATTAAGAGAAGATGGAAAAGCGTTTGCTGTTGTAATTTTGTTGGTTTTCTCCGCCATTACATTATTTTTCGGATCTTGCCAGTCGGAAGACTCGGTTGATCTGGAGAGCATGAGCCAAGCAATCCTGGGCGACAACGACGATGATGGCATTCTCGACGAGTTCGACCTGGACGACGACAACGACGGCATCCTCGATAGCGTGGAATGCCCCAGCCAGACCCTGGCGGGCTCCGACTTTTGGGTGACCTTCAATCCAAACTACGACACGACGGGGGCTTTTGAGCTTTACGTGGCGGGTGACGAGGGGACAGAGGTGACGGTGGACGGAGGAGCCCCGGTGGCCATCGACGCCACTGGTTTTCTTCAATTGACATATACCCCTTACGAATTGAGCGACGGCGTAAACAGCGGCAGAGCCATGCGTGTGAGCAGCAACGGGCCCATTCAACTCTTTGCCAACAACTATAGGGAATACACGGTGGATGCTTTCACCGTGCTGCCCGACGGTCTCCTCGGTACCGAATACTATGCGGTGGGATATACTCCGACCGTCGGCAATCAGATTTCGGTCACCGCTACCGAGGACAACACCTCGGTTACGATTGGATCGGACGCTGCGGTCCTTTTAGACGCAGGGCAAACGCTTTTCAGAGCCCCGGCCGGCGACGTGACGGGCACCCACATCGTGGCCGACAAGCCCGTTTCCGTCAACACGGGGGATAAGTGCCTGAACACCGGCGCTGGCGCTTGCGATCACGTCGAGGAGCAACTCTTCCCGGTGGCGGCCTGGGCGAGCGAGTACTATGTGCCGGACATTCCCCAGAATCAGCAGTTTAGGGTGATCGCGGCTACGGACGGCACGATAGTTAACGTCAACGGCAGCGTGGCGGCCACCCTCAATGCGGGACAATACTATTCTTCCAGCATCGCGCCGGCCTACGTGGTTACCAGCGAACCCACAGAGGTTTACATCATCGCCATGGGAGAAAGCTCGACTGGCGATCCAGCCTTCATTCTCCTGCCCGGTGCCTCTAACGGTGTCGGCAACGCCACTTTCGGTGCCCTGAAGTCGGACAATGTCAACACGGTCATTGTCGTGATCCCAACAGCGGCAACGGGCACGCTCTTGCTGGACGGCGCTCCCGTCACGCAGACCTTCGTGCCCATTCCGGGCACCACGGTCTCCTATGTGCAAATTCCGGTGGCGTACGGCACCCACACGCTCGTGGCCGATCAGGCTTTCATCCCCATCTCCTGGGGGGAGAAGAGTGCTGAGTCCTACGGTTACGTGGCGGGATACGGCTTCCCGTCTGAGCCGGGCACCTGCGGCACGGACACGGATGGCGACGGCATCCCCGATTCCTTTGATCTCGACAGTGACGGCGACGGCATCTGCGATGTGGTCGAGGCCGGCGGCGTGGATGACAACGGCGACTGCATCGCCGACGGTCCCATCGACGGCGACGGCGTGCCCGACTCGGCGGGCGGAGGCACCGAGCCGCCGGACTCCGACGGCGACGGCACGCCCGACAATCAGGACACGGACTCGGACAATGACGGGGTGAACGACGATCTCGACTCGGCGGTCTTGGACCCCTTCGTCTGTCGGGATGTGGATGCGGATTCCTGCGACGATTGTTCGGTGACCGGGGCGGATGAGTCGGGTGGTGACGTGGCCAACGACGGCACGGACACCGACGGCGACGGCGTCTGCAACGACAGCGACACCGATGACGACGGCGACGGCATCTTAGACGGCGTGGATAACTGTCCATTGACCCCCAATGCAGGCCAGGAAGACTTCGACAACGACGGGGAAGGGGACGCCTGCGACGTGGACGCGGACAACGACGGTTCGCCGGACGTGGACGACTCGGACGACGCCAACCCCAACGTGTGCTCCGACACCGATGGCGACAGCTGCGAGGACTGTATTTCGGGTCATTACGATCCGGCCAACGACGGCGCGGACTTGGACGGCGACGGCCTGTGTGACGCAGGTGACCCGGACGATGACGGCGACGGCGTGGACGACGGCAGCGACAATTGCCCCACGGTCGCCAATGCTGGCCAGGAAAACTTCGACGGGGACTCCATGGGCGACGCATGTGACCCGGACGACGACAACGACGGTTCCCTGGATGGCGACGATTCCGACGACGCCAATGCCAATGTCTGCTCCGACACTGACGGTGACGGCTGCGAAGACTGCACTTCCGGTAGTTACGATCCGACCGCAGATGGCGCGGACTTAGATGGTGACGGGCTCTGTGACGCAGGTGACCCGGATGACGACGGCGACGGCGTGGTCGATGGCAGCGACAACTGCCCCATGATCGCCAATGCCGGTCAGGAAAACTTCGACGGCGACACCGAAGGCGACGCCTGTGATGCCGATGACGACAACGACGGTTCCCTGGATGTCGACGATTCGGACGATTTCAACGCCAATGTTTGCTCCGACAGCGACGGCGACACTTGCGATGACTGCTCCTCGGGAAGCTACGATCCTTCCAGTGACGGACCCGACAGCGACGGCGACGGCCTGTGTGACGTTGGCGATCCCGACGACGACGGCGACGGTGTGGATGACGGCAGCGACAACTGCCCCATGATCGCCAACGCCGGTCAGGAAAACTTCGATGGTGACGGCGCCGGCGATGCCTGCGATGCCGATGACGACAACGACGGCGCGCTGGATGGGGTGGATTCCGATGATTTCAACGCCAATGTTTGTTCCGACACCGATAGTGACGGCTGCGAAGACTGCTCCTCGGGCAGTTACGATCCTGCCAATGACGGCCTGGATTCAGACGGCGACGGACTGTGCGATGCCGGTGATAGCGATGATGACGGCGACGGCGTGGATGATGGGGTCGATAACTGCCCCATGATCGCCAACCCCGGACAAGAGAACTTCGACGGTGACAGCCAGGGCGACGCCTGTGATGCCGATGACGACAACGACGGATCGTTGGATGGCGACGACTCGGACGATTTCAACGCCAATGTCTGCTCCGACACCGACGGCGACTCCTGTGATGATTGCTCATCGGGCAGCTATGATCCCTCTTCTGATGGAGATGATCTGGATGGCGACGGCCTGTGCGATGCCGGCGACACGGACGACGATGGCGACGGTGTTGCAGATGGCAGCGACAATTGCCCCATGGTGGCCAATGCGGGCCAGGAGAACTTCGACGGGGACTCCATGGGCGATGCCTGTGACCCGGACGACGACAACGACGGTTCCTTGGATGGTGACGATTCCGACGACGCCAATGCCAATGTCTGCTCCGACACGGACGGCGACGGCTGCGAAGACTGTTCTTCCGGCAGCTATGACCCGGCCGACGACGGCGCGGACTTGGACGGTGACGGCCTGTGTGACTCGGGCGACGCCGACGACGACGGCGACGGCGTGGACGACGGAAGCGACAACTGCCCCGTAATCGCCAATGCGGATCAGGCCAACTTCGACGGGGACTCCATGGGCGACGCCTGTGACCCGGATGACGACAACGACGGCTCGTTGGATGGAGATGACTCCAACGACAACAACCCCAATGTATGCTCCGACAGCGACGGCGACAGTTGTGATGACTGCTTATCGGGAAGCTATGACCCATCTTCCGATGGTGATGATCTGGATGGTGACGGTCTGTGCGATACAGGTGACACGGATGATGATGGCGACGGTGTTGCAGATGGCAGCGACAACTGCCCGATGATCGCCAACGCCGGCCAGGAAAATTTCGACGGGGACTCACAGGGCGATGCTTGTGACGCAGACGACGACAACGACGGCGCGCTGGATGGGGACGACTCGGACGATTTCAACGCCAATGTCTGTTCCGACCATGACGGCGACTCCTGCGATGATTGCTCTTCGGGCAGCTATGACCCGTCTTCCGATGGCGCGGACTTGGACGGTGACGGCCTGTGTGACGCGGGTGACACCGACGATGATGGCGACGGCGTGGACGACGGAAGCGACAATTGCCCCACGGTCGCCAATGCCGGCCAGAGCAACTTCGACGGCGACAGCCAGGGCGACGCCTGTGACCCGGATGACGACAATGACAGCGCGTTGGATGGGGACGACTCGGATGACTTCAATCCCAATGTTTGCTCCGACAGCGACGGCGACACTTGCGATGACTGCTCCTCGGGCAGCTACGACCCTGCCTCAGATGGCGTGGACTTCGACGGCGACGGCCTGTGCGATGCCGGTGACCCGGACGACGACGGCGACGGCGTGGACGACGGCAGCGACAACTGCCCCATGATCGCCAACGCCGGCCAGGAGAACTTCGACGGTGACAGCCAGGGCGACGCCTGTGATGCCGATGATGACGACGACGGTGCGCTGGATGGTGACGACTCGGATGATTTCAATGCCAATGTCTGTTCCGACACCGATGGGGATACCTGCGACGACTGCTCCTCCGGCACCTACGATCCGGCGGATGATGGCGTGGACTCAGACGGAGACGGCGCATGTGACGCGGGTGACGATGATACCGATGGTGACGGTGTGGAAAACGCCGGCGATAACTGCCCCACGGTGGCCAACGCCGGCCAGGAGAACTTCGACGGGGACACCGAAGGCGACGCCTGCGACGCAGACGACGACAACGATGGGTCCTTGGATGTGGATGATTCGGATGCCTTCAATCCCATGGTTTGCTCCGACACGGATGGCGACGGCTGCGAAGACTGTTTTTCCGGAAGCTATGATCCGGCCGACGACGGCGCGGACTTGGACGGTGACGGCTTGTGTGACTCGGGCGACGCCGACGACGACGGCGACGGCGTGGACGACGGAAGCGATAACTGCCCCGTAATCGCCAACGCTGGCCAGGAGAACTTTGACGGCGACAGCCAAGGCGACGCTTGTGACGCAGACGACGACAACGATGGCGCGCTGGATGGAGATGACTCCGACGACAACAATCCCAATGTTTGCTCCGACACCGACGATGACGGTTGTGATGACTGCTCTTCTGGCAGCTACGATCCGTCTGCTGACGGCGTGGATTTCGACAGCGACGGGCTGTGCGATGCCGGTGACGCGGACGACGACGGCGACGGTGTGGACGACGGAAGTGACAACTGCCCGATGATCGCCAACGCCGGCCAGGAGAACTTCGACGGGGACTCACAGGGCGACGCTTGTGACGCAGACGACGACAACGACGGCGCGTTGGATGAGGACGACTCGGACGATTTCAACGCCAATGTCTGTTCCGACACGGACGGCGACTCCTGCGATGACTGCTCTTCGGGAATCTACGATCCGGCCGACGACGGCCTGGATACCGATGGCGACGGGGCCTGCGACGCAGGCGATGGTGACGACGACGAAGATGGTGTGGATGATGCAGAGGATAATTGTCCCTTGGTGGCCAATGCCGGCCAGGAGAACTTCGACGGGGACGAAGAAGGCGACGCCTGCGACGCCGACGACGACAATGATGGGTCCTTGGATGTGGACGACTCGGACGATGCCAATCCCAATGTCTGCTCGGATACCGATGAAGATACCTGCGATGATTGCAGCTCGGGCATCTATGACCCGGCGGAAGACGGTCTGGACTTGGACGGTGACGGAGTCTGTGATGCAGGTGACGCCGACGACGACGATGACGGCGTGGACGATGACAGCGACAACTGCCCGGAGCTGGCCAACCCCGGACAAGAGAACTTTGACGGTGACAGCCAAGGCGACGCCTGCGACCCGGATGACGACAACGACGGCGCGCTGGATGGGGATGACTCCGACGATCTCAATCCCAATGTCTGTTCCGATACCGATGGGGATACCTGCGATGACTGCTCCTCGGGCATCTACGATCCTGCCTTAGACGGTGTAGACACCGATGGCGACGGCATCTGTGATGCCGGCAGCCAGGACGACGACGGTGACGGCGTGTCCAATGCAGACGACAATTGTCCGGCGGTGGCTAACCCCGGTCAGGAAAACTTCGATGGCGATGCCTTAGGCGATGCCTGTGACGACAGCGATGACTCCAGTCTTGCGGGCGGTGGTTGCGGTTGCGCGGCCGCTGTGGGCGCTGGCGCCGGGAGTGCTCCGGAGCCTGGTTTCCTTCTGCTCTTCGCTGGGCTCTTCATGCTCACGATCGTTCGACGCAGAAATCGCAATTGAGCTAATTGGGACTCCCCGTACTCATCTGGAGGGTGACGATATGCACCGGATTACTTTCGTAGTGATGTCTCTGATGATGCTGTTGGTGCTGGCTTCGACTGCGCAAGCACAAGCGGTTGGCGATGGTCTGGACACGGAGCGCTTCAAACCCTCTGCCGACAGTCAGGGCTTGATCCTGACCGAAGGAGGGCAGGGAGAGCTCGCCTGGGACTTCAACCTGGGACTCTACCTCCACTACTCGCGGCAACCGCTGGTCATCAACGACGCCGATGGGAATCTGCTGTATTCCCTCGTCGACAATCGCATGGCTGCCGACCTGTATTTCTCCATGGGTGTGACCGACTGGTTGACCCTGGCCGTGGATGTCCCCGTTTTTCTCTACCAGAGCGGAGAGACGCTGGGCGCGAGCAATGAGAGCCTGAGTCTGACCTCCGCGGGCTTTGGAGACATTCGGGTGTCGCCAAAGTTTACCCTCCTGCGTCAATCACGCTTCGGTGTTTCTCTGGCCCTGAGCGTGCCCGTGACCCTGCCATCGGGAGATGAGTCAGCCTATCAGGGCAGCGATTCAGTCACCGTCATGCCGACCGTGGCCGCATCCCGGACCTTCTTTTCCGACAAGCTGTTGGTGGCGGCCAACCTGGGCTTCTGGCTCAAGGGAAACGCAGAGATGAAGGATTTGAACGCTGGACACGAGATGTTTTACAAGGCCGGCGCCAAATATGGCTTCATCGAAGACTGGGCAGCCTCCGCAGAGTTGGCGGGTGGCGCGCGCATCGAGAGCATGGGGAGCAATTTGCCCAGCGAAACCCCTATGGAAGTTCTGGCCGCGGTGCATTATTCCGCGCCCTTGGACATGCAGGTCGTCCTGGGTGGAGGCGTGGGCGCGTTGCCTGGCTGGGGAACTCCGAATTTCCGCGCCTTCCTGGGCCTGAGTTGGTCCCCCCGGATTAAAGATCAGGATGGAGACGGGGTTGAAGACGAGCAGGATCGCTGCCGAACCGAGAAAGGCCCTGCAGAGAACGATGGTTGCCCCTGGGGGGATTCGGACGGGGACGGCCTGACCGATGATCAGGATGCCTGCGCAAAGACCGCGGGACCCCAAGAGAACAAGGGTTGCCCCTGGGGCGACGCGGACAAAGACCGTGTGACGGACAATGTAGACAAGTGCCCCAAGCAGGCCGGGCCCACCGACAACCAGGGTTGCCCCTGGGGCGATGCGGACAAAGATGGCCTGGCGGACAATCTGGACGCCTGCCCCGAGCAAGCCGGGCCCGAAGACAACAAGGGTTGTCCCTCGCAGGATTCGGATGGCGATGGCCTGATGGATTACGAGGACAAGTGCCCGAATGAGGCCGAGGACATAGACAAATTTGAAGACGAAGACGGCTGTCCCGATCTGGATAACGATCAAGATGGCATCGCTGACGGGCGTGATAAGTGCCCAAATGAGGCTGAGGTCATCAACGGCTTCGAAGACGAGGACGGCTGTCCGGACAAGGGAAAGGTCGTGGTCGTCGTCAAGAAGGACAAGATCGAGATCATGAAGAAAGTCTACTTCGCCACCTCAAAGGCCACCATTCAGCGTGAGTCTTTCAGCTTGCTGGATCAGGTGGCTCAGACCCTTCGGGCGCATTCCGAACTCAAGAAGGTTCGCATCGAGGGCCACACCGATGACAGTGGGCCGGACAGCTTCAACTTGAAGTTGAGCCAGCAGCGCGCCGAAGCGGTTCGGACCTACCTGGTGGGCAAAGGCGTCCCAGCGGAACGCCTGGTAGCCGAAGGCTTCGGCGAGACCAAGCCCATCGCGCCCAACAAGACCCGCAGCGGTCGGAGCCAGAACCGCCGGGTGGAATTCGTCATCGTCGAATAGCCGAGGCGCCCGGTCGGGCCCCTTCTCTCCTTGCGTCTTTTGTTCCGGGAATTTTATACTTACCGTTGAGCATTCGATGTCTGACGCCAATTTGAGGGTCGCGAGGTTTCCATGATGAAAAGGTGACATGGGTCTGGCTGTTTTTGTTTGTTCTGACTGGGGCTTTGATGCTGATGGGCTGTGACGATGACGCGGGCGACTCGGATGCCTTGCCGCCCGTATACGTGACCTTTTACTCTCACAACGAGGAGGGTGGTTACTGGGAGAGCCTGGTGGATGATTCCGTGGCCTACGGTGAGTACCGCGCGGATCTGGTGGCCAAGATTACGCTTTTGCGCCAGCATGGGGCCGTGCTCAACTGGGAGAGCGATCACTCGGTGCTTCGAGCCATGGCGGCGCACGAGCAGGGCGCGTTGCTGGATGAGACCCAAGGGAAGAACGTCCTCGCCTGGATGGTGGAGGACATGGGGATGGTGGTGGACCCTCACGGTCACCTCACCACGTATAACTACGCGGATCTGGCGCATTTGATTCAGGAGTTGGGGGTCAGCCCTTCCGGGGTGGTGGGTGGTTTTGCAATCTATGCCTGCGGGGCCACCGAGGGGGTCTTCGATCAACTGGATTGGCGGGCCGCGCTGGAGATCGATGAGGAGGGGCTCATCCACGGACGAGCCTATCCCGAGGCCACATGGCGACCCGTGGTTTTGGCCCAACCGGCCATGCGGGGGCACTCGTTGGATGAGTTCAGCTCCGGCGTCTGGCGTCCCGAAGACGTGGGTGAGGGCGGTGACTTTCTGATCCACGATCCCGACTCTGAGTTCATCACCGTGGGTCAGGGTTATCCGCATGACCGCAACAACATCGGGGACGTGAACAGTGGAGGGGCCACCATTTGGTACGAAGACGCGGCCTATGTTCGGGAGCTTTCCGAGAAGATTCAATCCGGGACGGTCCCCGCGAACGGCTTTTACACCGCGTCGATTCACCTGAGGGATCTTCCTGAGCTGCCCGGGATGGGGCCCACCATCGATGGTTTGCGAGCGACACTCGAGGCGCTTACCGAACTGGTGGCCGATGGGCGTGTGATCTACATGGACTATGAAGAGGTCGTGGAGGTCTGGGAGGATACGCATCACGGTATGCCCAGTCGCTTGGGCATCGAGGAGTTCAGCATCTACGATGATCTCATGGCCGAGGTGAATGAGTTGTGCTGGGGAGAGCAGGAGAGCTGTTTGGTTGTGGGATGCCCCGAAGGGGAGGTTTGCGTCCCCGAGGCGGAACGCTGCGTTCCTGACTGTCGGATTCCAGGCAACACCTGTCCTGAACAGATGCCTGTCTGTGATGAGCAGACGGGATTCTGCCAGGCGGGGACCGCCGTGGACGTGACGAGTGTGGAGTTCCTGGTCACCAACCCCACCAGTGGCGTGGACTGGTGGGCGAAGGCCTTTTACCCCAGCGACGCCGGGTCGGCGAAGCGATATCCCACGATGGTGAAGGTCCCTGGCGGGAGCGGGGCCGGGAGCGCGTCGGAGGATTCCCCGGATCTGGATCGGCGCCCGGACCTCCAGGCCGCCGAGGGCTATGTGGTGGTCATCTTTGACGCGGACGGCCGCGGCAACACGGCTGGGACCGAGGACTACTGTGGTCACATCCACCAGGACGGTCTGGCGGTGCTCATCGAGACGGTGGCGAGTTGGGATGTGGTGGACGTGGACCGTCTGGCGCTGTTCACCTCGTCGTATGGGATCACCATGGGGAGCGGTGTGCTGGCGCGATACCCCGAGCTTCCTGTTCTCTTTTTGTTGGATTGGGAGGGACCGGCGAATCGAATGGACACGGGGCATTGCGATGCGGACAACACCGGGCACATCACCCATGACTGTGATGATGACCTTTGGTGGTCCGAGCGGGAGGCTGCCGTCTTCATGACCCAGGTGGCGGTTCCTTATCTGCGAATGCAGGAAGTCCAGGACCACGCCCAACCCGACAACCTTCACGCCATTTTGATGGTGAACAATGCCACCCACACCAGCCACGGGGGAGGCGGGTTGTCTCCATGGACCTGCGTGAACGGCCCCGAGGTGAACCCGATCAACACGACTTATTCCGAGACGGAGCCGCCCGTCTACCAGCAGGATTTGTCGGCGGGCCCTGGCGTCTGGGGCCCCATGTTTACCCTCCATGCCCCCTGAGATGGGTTGCGAACCTGCCGAATTCGCGAAATCCAACAATCACTCACAGATGCTTTGCAGGATTCCTGTCAGGTGGCTATTCTTGCTCTTCTTCCTTAAGTTCTTTCAGTTCTTCCGCCAGCTTTTTGTGCTTTGGAAACAATCGGCCCATCCAGCGTAACAGTTTGCTTCGATAATCATATTGCTCAGCCGACATGAGCATGGAAGAAATGCTCAAACCCAATTCAATACCTTGGTTTGCTTGGGCCTCTTTGGCGCTTGGCGAGGTCGCCAACCAGGACATGTACAGGTCCATGCCCAGCATCGTGGATTCAGCAACCATCATGTCTTTGACAACCTCCAGCATGGCGGACGAGGTGCTCTTTGCCCCGAGATCCAATCCCTCTTTTTTGCATCTCCTGGCAAATGCATCAGCGTTTTCCTTGGCCTGAATTGAAGCCAGGTACAAAGCAGCCATTCGATACTTTGGGGCCGTTGGTTTTTTTTGAAGCATGGGAACCAGCAAGTCTGATGCCTCGGCGAGATTCTCCATGCCGACAAGCAGCAGGGCTTTTTGCCAGAGTATTTCATCCTGGTCGTATGGCTTCGGCTTGACTATTTCACCCTGGTCTTTTTGCGGCAACGGCCAACGATAAACAGCACCCATCGCATCGATAGCATGCACATTTTTACCATCATCTCTGACGTGAACAATCCCAGCATCTCTGCCAGTGTCAAAAGACACAAGTCGATTGTTTTGCCGAAACCAAAGCACCACCTGCCCATCCGAGGTCCCCCAGATAATCCGACTGGCATCCCTGCAGGTGGAAAGGGTTGAGATGCCCCACTTCTGTTTGAGCAGCAACCCTTTGTCCCTCTGGGCAATCCGAACGCTCTCTCTGTCGGCGGTCAGCGTTTCTGACTTGGTTTTGACGGCACCCACCGCTCCTTCTTTGTGAGGTGCAGTGAAAGTAATCACCTTGCATGACGAAAGAGATGCAACAAAAAGCGTGGTATTGGCAATGCCTGGGTTGTTCGATCCACATCGAATGCCGATGTGTTGGTCATCCAACATGAAGGTCTGTCGGGTGATTGTCATGTAGGGATGCTGGATCGAACACTTGGCCTTTCCCGAGGCAACATCCCAAACAACAACACCCCCATTGTGATGTGTAAGTAATGTATCGCCACCAACAAAAGCCGGGGCACCATAACTGGCAGGCAGGCTGGATGATGGCCCCACAAAATTCATTTCAAAACGTTTCCCGATGGCCGCGCCGGGATCGCCCTTCCATGCCAGGCTGCCCTTTGCGGTATCCCAGAGCTGCAATCCTCCATCGCGTTTGACAAAAGCCACATGCCTCGCATTTGCGGAAACGTCGTACCAAAACCCAGGCGTGTTGTCGGGGTTGCCGATTGGTAAGGACTTGGGTGCGTGTCCGGTTGCGGCGTATACATCAATGGTTTTTCCACGCTGAACAACAAAGGAGCCATCTGAGGAATGGGCAACGACCTTGCCCTTCGCGTCAAATTGAATCCCAGGCGCTCCCTTGGATTCACAACGGCTACAACCCGACGACCAAGCCACGGAGATCAGCAGCGACCAAACAACTGAAAGCAACGGCCCTATTTTTGTCATTTTGATAGACATCGATTGGCCTCTGCTCTTGGTGGGTTGCTATGGGATGGGCACCGAGACCGAGTTGTAGTCGTCTATTGTGATCTTGGCTTCTCCGAACAGGAAGGAACTTGAGAACTCGGCTCTGATCGTGTGACCGGATGCGGTCTGGATGATCAGGGTGCCCTCCTTGGGGAGAAGGCCTCCTTCGTATTCCAGATTTTCGAAAGTGATGCTGTCGTCTCCTGCCTCCGACAGCAATTGGGCCGATCCATCGAGCAGGATGGTCGAACCGCCGATGATCGGAATGCCCGCTCGCAATCCCACGGTGAGATCCATGGAATAGGCTTGTTCCGTGCCTGGGATTTCTCCCGCACCCCGGGCCCAGTAATGACTTTCGTCTCCGCAAGTCCCATATCCGGCGCTGCTGCCGAGCAAGATGCCGTCGATTTGGAGTTGGCTGAAGTCGGCTTCCAGGTCCATGCGATCCGTTCCGCCCGAGTACATAAAAGTGATCGTGCCGGCCAGGGTCGTGTCGTGTATCTCACAGCCCCCCGCGGGAAAGGTGATGGTGACCAGGTCGGCTTCTTCTCCCTGCGCCTGGGTGGAAATGGTCGCGCAAGCGTGTTCGATCTCGAAGTCCGCGATGATATCGCCGACGAAGGTGCCTCGCGGTTCTTCGCATTCGTAAGTTGGGAGCAGACCCAGCATTTCGAGGGCTGTCTTGCCCTGCTCGGCCACATCCGCGGCGAGTCCCACCATGTCGCCGGCCCAATCGATGTCTTCCTGGCTCGGTAGATTGAGCGTCTCGCCGCAGGATGGGAGAAGGGAGAACATAGCCAGCGTCAAGGCGACAAGGGCCGCATTTTTCATCTCGTACCTCCTTCGATTCTTTGGTGTTCTACTATACCCGAACCAGGTATGCTTTTTGAAATCCTAAATAAAGGGGTGTCGGACATGAATACGCGACTGACCTTGGCCTTGATTGCTATTTTCAGCCTGCTGCTGGCAGCGCCCGTTGTGTCGGCTCAGGACGTCATTGTGCAGGTGGTCTTGAAAAAGGCGCAACGAAATAATGCTCTGGCCCAAGAGGCAAAGAAGCTATTCGATGCCGCCTTGAACAAGCGGGGCATCCAGGCAAAAGATGGTGTCAAATCCTTGGACTGGGAGATCGTGCTGGAGGTCGTCAAGAACAGGTCGTCGGGCGGTAAATCGGTCAGCGTGACTTTGAACGCCAGGGCCCATGAGGCAGGCAACCGCGGACGGATGGGCGGGATGGCCACCGGCATGACCCAGCCCTTTCCTCTGGGTGACAAGCCGGCGGAGGCGAAGGCCCTGCAAGAGGCTGTCGACAAGATGGCGGACGAGCTGGCGGCACAGCTCAAGAAGGCTGCTCAACACGCCGCCCGGCGTGGCAAGGTTTTTGACATTCACCTGACCAATGCCCCGAATGGATATGCCCCGATCGTCCACAGAGCGTTGAAACGAATGTGCAGCAGGGTCAAGGCCAAAATGATGGGGAAGAATCAGGGATCATTCACCTGCACGAGCAAAGAAATAAAAATGTCGGAGCTGGAAGCGAGTCTCGGGGCAGCTTTGGGTAAGAAATTTCCAGGCAAAAGCTATAAAATGGAAAAGAAGGGCCAGCTTTTGATTGTGGTTTTCGAATGAGGCCTTGGCCGGAAGTGATGGATGAGCAGGCCTGACTAGTCGATGACCTTGACCAATTCGTCGAAGAGTTTTTTGTGTTCCTTGAGCTTCTTCTCGTTGCCGTAGACGCAGATCACGCTGTTTTTTAGGAAATCTTCCATCATTTTAGAAAATGAGCGGATGTCCTCTTTGCGGGTGACCAGGATTTCGTCACGGGTTTTTTGAAGGTCCGCCTGGCTGATTTTGTGGAGATAGAGGGACACGGCGGCTCGGCCTTTCTGGGAGGCCGTCTTTGGGCGGTCACGCCGGGAGATGGTGCCGATGATGTATCGGGTCATCTCGGTTTCGGAGGCGTCGAATTTCTTCAGGTAGTCGATCGTGTTGTCGTAAGTTTTTAATGTTTTTGCCAAATGCGGATCCCGGTAGGAGGCCAGGTAACTGAGTCCGCTGCGGCCGAAGGCCGACCAGGCCCCGTAGGCACCCGCTTCGACCCGGATTTTTTGGGTCAGGTAGTCCCGGCTGAGAATTTGGCTGAGCACCATCAGTTGGCCGCTGTACGCATGACCCAGGTCCCGGAAATTGGCCCCTTTGACAACGTATTGCACCTTGGAGGCCGAAAGCAGTCCTTCGTTTTTCTTATCCTGGGCGAAATCATATTTTTGGGGCTCAAGCTTCCTCGTGCCCAACTGGGCCAGGAAGCCCGGCATTTTTGCCTCAAAGACCTTGTAGTCTTCGGCCGAACAGGTCACCCCGATGATTAAATTTTGCTTGTTGAACAAGAGCCCGGCGACCATTTCCAGATCGGCCATCAAATTGGTGGCGTTCTTGTCGAAATCCTTGGCCAGTTGCGAGACAAAGTGGATGTGGGTCAAGCCTCTGGTCAGCTCGTCGTAGCGTCCGACCTGGGAGAGATAAGAAGCAAGCCTCGTGGTGGCCAGGCTGTTGCCGTTTCCGCGGGCCGCGGACTGAAGATCGGAATTTCGCTCGTTGATGACTTCTTTGAGTCTTTTGATGTTGTCGAAGCGGGTTTGGGTGATGATCTCGCCGATCAACTCAGTGAGCTTTTCGAACTTGGGGGTCAGAACCTTGGCGCTGGCCACAAGCTTGGGGTGGTAGGCCTTGCCATCCTTAATGTCCAGATAGGACTGCAGGCTGAAATTCAGACCGCCTGTGTGAATGTTGAGCTGTGTGTCGGCCTCCCCGTAGTCGTACTTGGCCGTGTCCAACTTGGACAAGAGGCTGACGAGCAGCTTGGCGTGCGGGATCAATTCCTGGGGTACGGTCTGGGCGTCGAAGAGAAGCTGCAGGTAGATGATGCCGTTGGTGGAATGCTCAAAGTGGAGGACCTGGGTGCCATCCATCGAGCGCTCGGCCAACTCGATTTTTTCTTCCTGCTTGTCCAGGTCAGCCAAAGACAGCATGGGGATCTTGGCAAGGTCTTCCGGCTTGTCCGGCCTGGTTTGGTAGGCCTTCAGCTCCTGGGTCTGCTTGACCAGGGCTTCGATTTCCTTGTCCGAAAACGATGTTTTGATCTTGAGCAGTTTGTCCTTGCGCTTCTTGTTGTATTCGTCTTCCATGCCGGGCTTGGGTGTCAGCACGGTCAAGAGGCGGTGGGGGTTGTTGAGCAGGTGTTTTTCTATCAGGCTTTCCAAGTAGTTGGAATCAAGGGCCTTCCGAATTACGGAGAGATGGTCTTCGTAGGCAAGTGTTTTGATGGGATCATCTGCAAACATCCAAGTCTGCAAGGCGATGTAGCCGTAGACCAGGCCCTTGGCCATGCCGCCAAAGTCCGCCTCCCGCAAGTTGAACTCCTTACGGTTGATCACGCCCTCGATGTCTTTTTTGTCGAGGCCTTCTTTGACCACGCGCTTGAGGGTGTCAAAGACCACCTGCTTGAACTTGTCTTTGTCTTCGGGGTTGGCGTTTTTGGCCACGATCGAGAACACGCCTTGTTTGATGTCGTCGTAAGTCGCATAAACGTCCTTGCCGATTCCCGCATCGAGAAGCGCTTTGCGCATCGGCGAGGCCGGCAGGTCGACCAGCACCTCGGAGAGAACATCGAATGACATGCAGAGCCCGGGATCGGCGCTTGTGCCTGCCACAAAGTCGAGAGAGAGGTAGGTCTTGTCCTGGGTGCTCTCCGAGCTGGCCACCGGGTACTCTCCGCTCAGCTCCTTGGGTGCTTGAAATGGTTTTTGCAAAGCGATGCTTGTATCGGCCTTGGACTTGTCGAATTTGGACAGGTAGTTGTCGTTTATGAATTTCAGCTCCTCTAAGAGGTCGCCGTCACCGTACAAACCGATGTAGCTGTTTGACGGATGGTAGTACTTGCGGTGGAAGTCGAGAAAGGTTTTTTGGGTGAGTTCGGGGATTGCCTCCGGGTATCCGCCGGAGGAATAACCGTATGGGCTGTCTGGAAACAACTTTTTTGAAATGATGTAGGCAAGCATCTGGCCGGGAGACGAAAAGGCACCTTTCATTTCGTTGTAAACGATGCCGTTGTATTTCAGCTCGGCGTCCTTGTTCTCCAAGCTGTAATGCCAGCCCTCCTGGGCGAAGATCTTGGGCTCGTCGTAGATCATCGGGTTGAGCACCGCGTCTAAGTAGACGTTCATCAGGTTGAAGAAGTCCTTGCGATTGCGACTGGCCACCGGATACATGGTCGAATCCGACATGGTGAAGGCGTTCAGATAGGTGTTCAAAGAGCCCTTGACCAGGATATCGAAGGGGCTCTTGACCGGAAACTTTTTGGAGCCGTTGAGCACCGAATGCTCCATGATGTGCGGAATTCCGTAATCCCCGTTTGGGGGCGTCTTGAACGAAATGGAGAAGACCTTGTTGTCGTCGTCGCACTCAAGTTTCATCAACCTGGCCCCGGTCTTTTCATGCTCGAAGATTTTCGCTCGGGCCCCGATTTCCTTGATCTCTTGATCGCTAAGAAGTTTGAATCCGTGATAGCTCATACCAACCTCCAAGTCAGCGGATCCTGCCTGAACCACAGCCGGTTCCGGCCAGAACCCGAGCAGCAGAAAAATCGCTATCGTCGTGAACGTCATATTTTTCATGGAGTTTTCCTCCCAGGAAAAACGAGCATGGTCAATTTGTTGCTCAAGTCTACGGGGACAGGGTGAGCGTCAGGTCAAAGAGCCCGCAGCTTTCGTAAGAGTCGGCGATGACATAATAGGTCCGCGACTGGGCTTCGTTGTTGGTGAACACAACGCTTTCCGGCGAGTCGACACTCAGATCTCCACCCACCACGCAGAGTGCGCCGTTCAGATCGCCGCAGTCGGTGGTGACCCACAGGGCCGCGTCGAACTCATCAAGAGGCGTCATGACGAGGGTGGCGGTGGTCTGGGCCGGTAACTCCATGGAGTACACCCGTTCAAATGACAAGGTGTCATAGCCGGTACAGCTTGAGTCTTGCAGGCCCATGGCGTCATATACTTGGCTGCCGCCGCAGCCGTCGGCCCTGCTTATGCCGGCCTCGGTGAGGATTTCTGCCTGGCAATCGAAGACTTCACAAAGCGAGGTCTGGGGATTCCAGGCAAAGCCGACTTCGCAGGCGCAGACGTAATTGATATCGACCGCCCAGCAGGCACCGGTGGCGTGTTCCACAGCGGCGCAAGGATCAGCGCTGCAGGGCGAGTCTTCGCAATCGAGGCTTTCGGGATTCCAGACGAAGGTGTCTTGGCACTCACAGTAGAAGTCGTCATTAATGCCAACACATTCACCCGTGGCGTGGGTGAGCGAGGCACAAGGATCGTCGAAGCAGCTGTTCAACCAGCAACTGCCGAACTCCTCGCAGCGCATTTCTCCGGTATCATTACAACCGCTGAAGTAACAGTCATGGATGCTCAGGCAGGCAGAGATGTCCCCCATGCTGCCCAGGCCACCCGTGCACTCATATCCCGGCCGGCAATCGACATCATCAGTGCAAGCCTGATAACAGAAGGCAACGCCCTCATGGAGAAAACCAACGCTTCCTGCATCGCCGGTGCAAGGTTGATACTCGGCCACGAAGTCCGGGCCGGCCTCTTGAATGCAAAGACCGCCGGTGGCAAATTCGCAAAGGGTGTCCTCACCCGGGATACCGGTGCCAGGGCAATCCGCATCTTTTTCGCATTCGCCACCCCAGGCGGCATCTGGGGGATAGCAGTGGTTGACCGACTCAACGAATCCCGCATCCACGCATCCAGAGCAGATGGCGCAGTCTCCGTCGCAACCGCCGTTCGGCGAGCAGTTCTGGTTGCGGGTGTTTTCGCAGTCGAGCCAGGCGCAGTCATCGGAAACACAGCTTCGGCTGTCGAGGTCGGCATGCTGGCCTTGCATGCAGTCGCACCAGCCATACTCCGTGGCACAGTAGCCGGTCTCGCCACACTGGGCGTTGTCGGTGCAACCTGGCCAACAGGCGCCGGGCCCCCCGACATCGTGACAGTCATAGCCATCCCGGCATTCAGATTCATTCGGGGCGCATTCAGAAAGACATAAGAAGATCATATTGCCCACATCGACACAGAGTGAGTTTCCGGGGCAAGAGATCGGATCCATCGGATCGCAGTCGTTGGTGCAGAATCCGCCAGGAAAGCCATAGAGGGTTTCGTTCAGGCACCAGCCTATGTCGCAGTCAAGATCCAGCACGCAGGCCTCGCCGATGTTCGGTAGGGGCAGGGTCTGAGTTTGGCCGGTGGAGCCGGTTTTGATAAGCCAAGAATCTTCAGCGCCGGCACCCCATGATTTGGTATAGCCGGAGAAGATAAAGCCCTGGTCGAGAGCCTGATCTACCGAATACAGGCCGTCGGCCAGGTCGCCTCCAAAGATTTCCCGCCATTCGATGGTTCCGTCCGCATGGGTTTTGACGACGATGCCGTCGGTGTTGCCTCCGGTGAAGGAGTGCAGGCTTCCGGCCATCAGATAACCTTCGTCCTGGGTTTGGATTATGTCGAAGCAATACTCGTGGCTATCATCCCCGTGGGTCTGAACCCAGTCCTCGTTGCCGTCGGCGTCGGTTTTGACCATCCAGAGATCGCTTTGGATTTCTCCGGAATACGAGTAGCTGGCGCCGCAGAGTACAAAGCCGCCGGCCGAAGAGGCGATCACTGAGTTGCCGTAGTCGTTGGCGGAACCACCGTAGGTCTTGCTCCATTGTTCGTTGCCGGCTGCGTCGATTTTGACCAACCAGCCGTCTTGCAGGCCCGCTCCGGATGAGTTGGTGTTGCCGGCCAACAAATAGCCGTCATCGGCTGTCTGGATGATGTCGAAGAAGTAGTCGTGACCGGCTCCGCCGAAATTCTTGGTCCACAAGATTTCGCCCTGGGGGTCGAGTTTGTGCACCACGCCGTCGTAGCTGATCGTGTCGAGTGCAAATTCTTTTCCGCATACCAGGATGTTTCCGTCCCGGTCCACCAGGAGGCCCCGGGCCTCTTCGTCTTCGTCTCCTCCGATGGTTTTTCGCCAGAGCTCAGCGCCTTCGCTGTCCGTGCGAATCAGCATCATGTCGGAGCCTTCGCCCTGGACAAAGGCGTAGCCCGCCATGATGAAGCCGTTTTCGTAGCGCCTCAGGGCTTTCGCGGAGGCTCCGGTGCCTCCCTCATAGCTCTGGGTCCAAATTGCTTCGCCGTCGTCATCGACCTTCATGAGCAAGAAGCCGGCATGGCCGCCAAGGCTGTCGGTGGAACCGGCGAAGACATAGCCGCCAGTGTCCAGGGCCAGCACGGCAAAAGCGTAATCTTCCAAGGCATCGCCGTAAGTCTTCATCCAGGTTTTGAGGGAGGGGCCGTCGCCGCCGTCCGTGGCCAGATCACCGCCCGCGTCCTGTGCAGCGTCCTGTGCAGCATCCTGTCCCGCATCCTGCCCCGCGTCCTGTCCCGCGTCCTCATCCGCGGCATCGACTTGGCCGGAATCAGGATTGTCGGCCGCGTCACCACATGCGGACAGGACCAAACCCGCAATGAACAGCATCAATATTGAAATCTTGAAGGATTTTAGGTGCATGAATATCTCCTGGATTCTTGGAGCAAGAAAAATGTTGCTTGGCATTATATCGCCTCCGGGTCTCAGGACACAAGAAGGCTTTTATTCGCCTTGGACAGGAGGTAAATTGTTTGCCTAGTTGACAAAGTGGGATGAAGACAGGCAGGAATAACATGAGATTGCACACAGGGGTCGGAGAGAATGGTGGTCGCATGAGGCATCTTGGTGTTTGCATTTGGGTTGTTGTTGGTATGTTTTCCTTGTCGTTCTTGGCGGCTTGCGGTTCTGAAGATGGCCCGGAGCCGCTTTGCCTTGAAGACGCGGAATGCGATGATGGCGACACCTGCACCGACGATATCTGTGACGCCGAGATTGGTTGCCGGAACATTCCCAACGAGGTGGTCTGCGACGACGACGATCCCTGCACCTCGGGCGATCGTTGCAGCGCCGGCCTTTGCAGTGGTCGGCCGGCGGATGTGGACCGGGACGGGGTCGTGGATCTGAAATGTGGCGGAGAAGACTGCGACGATCGGCGGGCGGGTGTGAACCCGCAGGCTGTTGAGGGCTCAACCCAGAGCAGTTGTCTGGATGGTCTGGACAACGATTGTGATGGGCTCATCGATGGCGAAGAGACCGCCTGCGCTCAGTTTCAGGACGAATACGCCGACGCTTTGGGCTTGACGGATAACTCTTTGAAGAATTGGTTGGAGAATCTTGTGGACCGTCATAGCAGCCTTGGCTACGAGGACGCCAAAGAGGAGATGTTCTCCTGGGTCGATAACCAGGGTGGTCGAGTGCAGTGCGTGTATACCGGGGAGTGGGTCGAGACCTCGGGCATTCCGGTCAACGAGGTGATGAACACGGAACACACCTGGTGCCAAAGCTGGGGGGCGGACAGCGAACCAGCCCGTAGTGATCTGCATCATCTGTTTCCCACCATGATGGTGGCCAACTCGGTGCGCGGCAATCTGGATTTTGGCGAGGTGGTGGAGCCCAATTGGAGCGTCGGCGGCAGCCTGCGAGGGAATGATTATTGGGGGTATCGGGTTTTCGAGGCCAGGGACGAACACAAGGGCAACGCGGCCAGGGCCATTTTCTATTTCGCCATCCGCTATGATTACCCCATCGGCGCTCGCATGGAACTCGTGCTTCGCGATTGGCATGCACTCGATCCGCCGGACGAAAAAGAGCTTCAACGTGTCGATAATATCGAAGTGCTGCAGGGCAACCGCAATCCCTTCGTCGATCGGGTGGGTTTCGTCGACCGGATCTCGGATTTTTAAATGGGAGGGTGATACAATGGAAGAAAAAGAGATCGCGAACCAGGGTTTCATTCGACCGGCGCGTCAGGAAACCATCGAACAGTTTTGGGCCGCACGCTGGGGCATTCCCATCGTGACGCCGACTTGGATCTATCGTCCCGGTGACGTGGAGGGCCTGAGCCTCAGAGACGCGGAGGAGCGAGTCCTGGGGCTCATTACCTGGAAAGTAAACGCGGCTCAGGCCGAGATCGTCAGTTTCGATACGGTGGAACACAGCCGCGGCTGGGGCTCTTTGCTCTTGCAGGCGGCCGAGGAAGAACTGCAAGCGGGTCAGGCTGAGTCGATTCGGGTATTCACCACAAACGACAATTTGCCGGGCCTTCGTTTTTATTTGCATCGGGGCTATCGGCTGGTCAAAGTGCACCTCGACGCCATGGATCATGTGCGCGAGATCAAGCCACGAGTGCCCACGGTGGGTCGACAGGGCGTGGCGATCAGGGACTTGTGGGAAGTGCAGAAGGCCCTATGAACAGTTTTGGAGGAAAGATGAAAAAGCGAATGTCTCGATTGCTGGGCCTGTGTGCCATTTTCTTTTTGTCGATGTCTCTGACGAGCTGTGGTGGTGAAAATCCAGGCTGTACCACGGATTTGGATTGCCCCGGGGTGGGTTTTTGTCAGCTGGGTGCCTGTGTCCAATGCCGCACGGATGACGACTGCGCGACGGGTACCGAATGCGCGGACGGCGTTTGCGTCCTGCCTCAAACCTGCCAGGGGCGGACGACTTGCTCGGAGCACGGTGACTGTGACGACAGCTCGGGCGCGGTGCTTTGCACTTGCGATGCCGGTTACTCGGGCGACTATTGCGGAGATTGTGCTCAGGGATACGAGCACTATGGCACGGATTCGTGCCTCCCCAGTGATCCTTGCAATCCGGACCCCTGCGAGGCCGAGCACAGGCTTTGCGACAACGAGGCAGGCGAGGCGGTCTGCGGTGCCTGCCAAAGCGGCTACCACGAGACGGCCTCGGTTTGCATCGCCAATGATGCTTGTCGGCAAGATCGCTGCAACAGCCACGGAGATTGCACGGAGACGGGTTGCGACTGCGATCCCGGCTACGAAGGCGAAAGCTGCGGGGATTGTGCGGCGGGCTACATGGAGTGGCCTGAAGGTGAATCTTCTTGCATCGATGATCCCTGCGATCCGGATCCCTGCGACGATGCGTTGGCCGAAGGCTGTCTGGTGGAAGGTGCCGGGGCTTTCTCTTGTGTTTGCGCCGAGGGCTATCGTTGGTTGGATGGGTCCTGTCAGGTGATCCCGGAAGGCATTTATGTTTCGCCCGAGGGCTCCAACGGCAACGACGGCGGCATGGATGCGCCGGTGCGCAGTATTTCCTACGGCATGGATTTGGCTTCTTACAATTCACCGGCCTTGACGGTTTATGTGGCCGTGGGAAGCTACACCGGACCCTTGCGTTTGCTCGACGGCGTGAGCCTTTTGGGTGGCTACGATCCCATCACCTGGATGCGGGAGATAGACGGCCTGAGTGAAGTGAGCAGTGACGGCAAGGCCATGATAGCCGAAGACATTGTGACCGAGACCCTGGTGGAGGCCTTCCGTTTCATCGGTGGCGGCAACCCCGGTGCCTCGGGCTTGGCGGTGGCCGTGTTGCTCGTCAACTCCGGCGGCGTCACCATGCAGGGCTGTGAGGTTCTGGTGGGCGATGGCGGACCGGGTGGCCATGGCGTGGACGGCCAGGCCCAGCCCGGCGAGCCCTTGCAGGCGGCCGGTGGACAGAACGGCTGCGAGGATTCCTCTTTTTTGTGCTCTGATTGTGATCAGCCTGAAGGCGGCGCGGGTCGGGAGTTTTGCGGTAGCACGGGCGGCGCTGGTGGACTCGCCGGGCACCCTGACAACGGTAGCAGTGAAAATGGGTATAGCGGCTCGGCCGCGGATCCGGGGCAGGGTTGTGGCGGAGGCGGCACCGGCGGCGGGATGGATCAGAACGGCGGCACCGGGCAGGATGGCTGCGATGGGGCTCCAGGTCAGGATGGGCAGTCCGGCGACGGCGTGGGTTGGTGCGAAGAGGGTGCCTGGCATGCCCCTGACGGTGGAGATGGAGTTGAGGGTCCGGCGGGCGGCGGCGGCGGCGGCGGCGGCGGTGGCGGCGGTGGCGATAGCGTATGTAATTCTTATGGCGGTGGCGGCGGCGGTGGCGGTGCGGGCGCTTGCGGCGGCACGGGTGCCACGGCCGGCTTGGGTGGCGGTGGTTCTATCGGTGTTTTGATCTTGGGTGGCGTGCCTCACATCGTGGGAAATGACATCACCACCGGCAACGGCGGGGCAGGCGGTGAAGGGGGCGATGGCGGTGCGGGTACCTCCGGCGGTGCCGGAGGCCCTGCGAGTTCCGGTGAAGACGACTCAGGTGGAGGCGGCGCGGGTGGTTCCGGTGGCACAAGCGGCCGGGGTGGTCACGGCGGCGGCGGTGGTGGCGGTCCTTCCGTGGGCGTCTTTTCCTGTGAACCTTTGGGCGACGCGGCGAGGGATAACCAGGTGACCTTGGGGCTGGGTGGCACGGGTGGTGCCAGTCAGGGATTGCCCGGGACGGATGGGATCACAACGCCCAAGGTGGAACTCGGTTTATAACTCAATGCGATTTTTAGCTTTGAATGCGTTTAATCAACCAGGCCATGTTTTCGCCCAGGGTCTGCATGGTTTCCATCCCCTCAGTGTCTTGTTCTACTTCTCCCTGGTCGCGACCCAGGCCCAGATTCCAATAGCTTGAGCCCACGACCATCATCTGCGAGACGGTGAAAAAATGGTTGATGGAGTTGAAGGTGTGGATGCCGCCGGCTCTTCGCATGGAGACCACGGCGGCCCCCGCCTTGCGTCTGAGCAGGTCTCCGTTGGCCCGGCATACGTAACCGGTCCTGTCGATAAAGGCCTTCATTTCGCTTGTCAGATCAGAGAAGTAGGTGGGCGAACCCAGCAAGATGCCGTCGGCGTTCAGCATTTTTTGGATGCAGTCGTTGATCAAATCACCAGGCAAAATACAGCGTGAGTCTTTGAGTTGTTTGCACTTTCCGCAAGCAGTGCAGCCGCGGATTAAGCGACCCCCCAGTTGCACTTTCTCGGTATCGATGCCCTCGGCTGCGATTGCGCTCAAGACCCGATCCAGCATACGACTGGTGTTTCCCTCGGGGCGTGGGCTGCCATTGAATGCGACAACGCGCATGATGTCCTCCTTTTCTTGAAGCGGATTCTACGCGCTTTCTTTATGGAGGCAAGCAAAAGAACTGAGGTAAATATGCCGCGCCCGGTGTGCGTTGAATTAGGAGGTTTCTCCTTTTTGATTCGAATTGCTGTGGTAAATATGCCTCGTTAGTGCTGTTTTTGTTTCCTGATAGGCCCTGCCAGGAAATTGTCTTTTCCTTTGGAATCTATGGAGAAATACAGAAATCCGAGAGCTTTGTGATTGTTGGCACAGAAAGTGCTTATAAGTATGCCTGAAAGAGCTTGAAAGTATCTTTGAAAATTGAAATGCAGTTAGAGGAGTGACTCGTGTCTTTCGGTCCGTACGGTATCCCCCCCGCCTGCGGATCGGGGCGACAACTCCTCAACCTTTATGAGCGCATTTGAGAATGGAAAGGCTTCCCCCCCGCCCGACCAATTTTGAGTGCGTTCTTTTTTTTTGCCTGATCGCGTTGATCGCTTCTTTTCATTTTTGAAGGCTTGAAGCAATATGGACCCATGTCTAAGACGACCACATGCATACTCTTGACCCTATTGGGTCTTTTCTTTTTGGGTCTGTGGTGGTTGATGGACGACGCCCCCGAAGATCATGGGACCGCTGCGAGTCTGCAGGGCATGGTGGAGGATGGCGATCAAGGGCCCATCGCGGCAGAGGTTCGACTGCGCTGCGCGGATGAAGGCATTCAGAAAATTCGTGCCGGGGAAGATGGGCTGTTCGAGTTTGAAGGCCTGCCCGAAGGGTCTTGCCGGGTCATGGCCCAGGCTGAGGGTTATCTGGCCGGCATGCGTGAAGTGAGTGCGCGTTTGGATGTGGAAATCTTGGCCGGTGAACGCCTGGTGGATGTACGTCTGCTTCTCTATCGACCCAATCGAATCGCAGGCCAGGTCTTGGGGCCGGCGGGACCTGTTCCCAATGCCAAAATTGGTTTGTTTGTGATTCAAGCGCCGGATGTGGAGCAGGCCTACAGTGAGGATTTGGAGCTTGTGACCTCGGCTGATGGTCGCTTTCATTTGGAGGGGCTGGGGCCCGGGACTTTGCAGGTGCTGGCCGAGGCCGAGGGCCTGGCCATGGGTCGCAGCCGAGAATTCGATTTGCGTTCCGGGACAAGCATCGAGGACCTGCGCATCGTCCTTTCTCCCTTGCAGGCCATCAAGGTAGCCGAAGCGCCACGGCTGATCATGCGTCGCGATGCATCCGAGCAGGATAGCGACACAGGTAGTCTGAGTGGGCGCGTGTTGACAAGCGGTTCGGGTAAATCGGTGCGCATCTTTGATCTGCGCATGCTGGCCTTTCGGGAAAAGGATGGCGAGCTGGGCAAGTTGCCAAGGCGCGCCCAACGGCGTATCGCCGATGGCGAGGGTCGCTTCCGGCTAGAGGGATTGGAACCTGGCCAGTACAGTTTGGAGATCAGGGCTCCGGGACGGACTTCATCGCGATTGGAGTCGGTGCGAGTCGAAGCGGGTCGTTTGACCGATCTGGGAGACCTTTTTCTTTCCGGGCCCGGCAGCGTCCGGGGCAGGGTGGTGGACGGCCGTACGGGCGAAGGCCTGCCTGGCGTTAATGTGGGGGCTTTGGGTGTCGGGGGCAGGTCGGTGCGTAGTCAGAGCGACGCAGACGGAAATTTCCGGCTCACCCAGTTGCCGGCTGATTTGGTTTCGGTGGGCCTGGCCAAGCATGGCTATCTTCGTGAGCTTTTGTCGGGGATTTCCGTACAGGCCGGACAGGAATTGGATCTGGGTGAGGTGAGCCTGGAGTCAAGTCAGGGTAAGCGCGGCAGCTTTGCATACGCCGGCATGGGGGCCAGCCTCAAGCAGGAGGGTGGCCGTTTGTTGGTGGGCGATGTTTTCGAGGGCGCGCCGGCGGCCCAGGTTGGCCTGGTTACAGGAAGTCAGATCATGACCGTGGATGGACAAGATGTAAGTGCCTTGGGGCTGAGGGGGGCCGTGGAGCGTATCCGGGGCAGGGATGGAAGCATGGTGAGCCTGGAAGTCATCCTGCCCGGTGAGTCCTCAAGTCGCCTGTTGCACATTCAGCGGGGACGCGTCATCAGCCCGGCCCGCCGTCGGCCCTGATCAGGGTTGGCTGACGGTCAGATCGAAAGTGTCCGTGTCACCGGTCGTGTTGATGTTTCGCACCAGGATCAATAGCTCGCCGTCGTAGGGTGCGGTGGTGTCCAGTTGGGCGGTCTCGCCCGCGGCGGTTGCTGCAACTTGGCCCAATCGGCCCAGTTCGTCGTTTCCGACTCTGGAATACCAGTTGCTTTGTGAGTGATAACCTCGGGCCAGCAACCAGATTTCAGGCTGCAGCTCCGCGCCGGTTTCCGGATTGGCCAGGATGCGGATGGCCGCCCCGTTGGTGACCTCGATACGGAATAGCGCCGCGCCCGGGCCGGTTTGCAAGTCAACGCCGTCCACGTCGATGGGGGTGGTTGTCAAGGTGCCCAGGTCCATGGGCGTCAGCAGCCAGGGGGTGACGCTCCAGTCGGCACCGGAGAGATCCGCGCCTTCTTCTATCCATCGCAAAAACACCGTCTCGCTTTCGCGCAGCCAGGCGAAGCTTGGGCTGAGAGCGTCTAAGCTTGCGCTCTCGGTATCCAGGGCCGGCCCCAGGGGCAGAAGGTCCGTCTTGAATAGTTGGGCCAAAGGATCACTCCAATTGCCGTTGCCCGAAAGCGCATCCATCCACAGAATCTGGCCGGCTGCTCCATCCAGGCGCGCCAGGCCGCCGTCGGTCAGGCTGTTGGCCGGCATCTCCACGGCGGCCAGGGTGCCCGATGCGGCGTCGGGGGTCAGGGCGGGCGTGGCGTAAAGCAGGTTCTCGAAGTCGTATGCAGCTTGGGCCACACCAGAAGAATCGTGGAGCCAGACGTAAATCCAGCTGTCGTTTTGGGCATAGTGGTGTCGCCAGCAGTTTTCTTCGGCGCCGGCCGTGCAAAAGGTGAGAGACGACAAGTCCGAAGCCAGCAAGTCCGCGCGAAGCCGGCCTTCGACACCTGCCGGCAGGCCGCAAGAAAAGACGAAGAAATCGCCCAAACTCATGTCCCAGCGCAGAATGCGGTAGGCACCTTCTGCCAGGCTGCCGTCTGAGCAATTCGTGGCGTTACAATCCTCTACGGGCAAGCTGGCCATGGTCAGGCTGTAGTCCATATTGGGCCCGCTGGAGAGTAAGAAGTCTTGCACCAGAAGGTACGCGCCGTCGCTGTCGGCGGCAAAGATCGCGATTGCGTCCTCATTGAACCAAGATGCCTGTACCTCCTGGCGCAGTTGAGCGTCAGGCCCGAAGACCATCAAGGTGGACCAGAGATCGCTGGAGGCATCGACGACGGGCTGCCCCGCCGAGCGCGTGGCCAGTATTTCCCTGGCGTTGATGCCTTCGATGCGAAAGAAGGCCAGTTGTCCGTCCGACAGGCTGCCTTCCTGTGCGTCGGGCAGGCTGGAAATGACCTGCGGCGTGGGCGCGGGAAGACGTTCCACGGTCACGTAATAGCTGAAATCATCGCCGCCCACGGGCAAGGCTCCGATGCCGAAGAGATTGGCCAAGGCCGGGCCGATGTCGTTGAGCCAGAGCAGGTAGTTGCCGGTCGTCGGCAGGTAGATCTCTCGGCTGTTGTCCACGCCCAGGGGGTTGACCGAGGCTCTGAGGTAAGCCCCTGCTTCATCCGTCACATAGAAGGCCGGCAGGCAGGCGCTTTCGCTGGTTGCGTGGATGCGCAGGTAGTCGCCGGCCTGGGCCGAGAAAGCAAAGACATCCCAGTCCTGATCCGCCCAGCCGTCGTCGTTAAGATCCTGGGGCAGATCCACCACGCCCCCAAGGCTTACTTGTTCGCCCTCGGCCGGCAGAGTAAACGCAGCCACGCCATCCGGCTCGGCGGATTCATTGACGTCCGGGGCGGGCAGTACATTCGGGACACAGTCGCCCTCGGGTCCCGGGTGGGTGCCCTCGCCGCAGGCCGTCGCGTCGGGTCGGCAAACCAGGCTGGTTTCGTCATAGGTCGTGCCCGGCGCGCAGCCCGAGCCGTCGGGCATACAGGTGCCCGTCTGGGGGTCTAATGCCGTGCCCGTGGAGCAGATGGGCACCAAGCGACAAGCATCCCCATCCCAATATTGACCCTCGGGGCAGTCGGGCACACAGGACGCCGAGGCCTCGTCGAAGCGGGTGCCGGCGGCGCATTCAGGTACCTGCTGACAGACGCTGCCGTCGAAGTACTGATCAGCGGCACAGGCCGGCACGCAAAGGCCGCTTTCCAGATCGGGTACGGTGCCCGGATCGCAGGTCCAGGTGGGCACGCATCGACCGTCTTGTTCCACGGTGTCCTCGCCGCAGACAAGGCCGTCGTCACAGGCTGCGCCGAGTGAGATAAAGGACAAGAGGCTGGCTGCGATGGCGAAATGCTTCAAACCTTGTATGGAAGTCATCATGGTCGCCTCCTCAATTTCCCGTGACCTGGATGTCGACGCTGAAGAAAGCCAGGGGGCCTGCCGATCCTGCATCCATGACCATGATGAGGCTCATGCCGTCGTAAGGGCTCAGGTACTCCACGGTGGCCGCTTCGCCGCCGGCGCTGGCGGTGGTTTGTTCCACCAGGCCCAAGCGGATGGCATCCGGATCAGTATCCCAGCGGTAGTATATCCAGTCCCAGATCGGATGGCCGAAGTTGAAAACCCAGATCTCGGGTTGCAGGTTGGTCGACAAAAGGGCCGGGTCCACCGTGATCTGCAGCAACTGCTCAGCCTGGCCTTCGAAGGAGTAGAATTTCAGACTGCCGCCTAGCAGTTGGTTGCTCACGGAGACCGGTTGGCCCGCGGTGGGGGCCCCTAAGTCCTCGGCGCTCATGGACACGGGGCGCACATCGTAGGTGGCGCCCGTGATATCGGCCCAAAGGTCGTAGACCCAGTGCAGGTAAGTGCGATCATGTCGAATGTAAGCGAAGGTCGGCGTGATGAAACCGTCTGGGAAGTTCCAGGCATTCGTGTCCACGATCGGACCCACCGGCTCGAACTCAGGGGTCACCAACCATTCGCTGTATTGCTCCGACCATGCACCGGAAGTGGGGGTGAAGGAGTCGAAGAAGATAATCTGCCCTTCGTTCAGCTTGAGGTTTTCAAAGGCAGCTGCGTTTAGCGCGTATTCAATATTCATGTCGGGCACCGAGCCCGGAAGCAGGGCATCGACGGTCAAGCCCGAGGCGGTCTCGCCGACAGCCAGGGTCTCGGTGGCCTTGATCTGATCCTCCACCAAATAATCGCCGGGCGTATCGCCATCTGACCAGCGGAGCCACAAATAGCGCGGGCCGGCTTCCTCGGCGAAGAGGCGTCCCCAGCCGCCCTGGCCCGGATAGACGTACTGCTCCGCCAGGATGGGCTGCATGTCGCTGTCCAGCCAGGTCGCAAGCAAGGCAGACCAGGCCGTCTCCGCCATGCCGAATCGGGCCATGAGCAAGTCATCGGCTTGCAGGTCCCAGCGCAAGAGCGCTTCAGAGCCCATGGGAACCGAACCGGAGGCGCAGGCACCTCCGTCGCAGTCTTCGATCGCGGGCTCGGCCAGTTGGAATTCGAAGTCTCGAGTGCTGCCTGTCATCAGCAGATGATCCAAGACCACCAGATAGTCTTGACCGCTTTTCGGGTTCAGGGCGAATTCGGCGTTTTGGCTTGCGTCGCCCGTCAATTGTTCGTGCAAGAGGCCCTGGTCGTCGAAGATCATCAGGGCGGCGAAGACGTCGCTTGCGGCTGTTGCCGAGGGCTCGCCCACGGATCGCATGACGGCCGGCGTGCCGGGTGTCACGGCAGGCAGGCGGTAGAAATGGAGTTGTCCTTCATCCAATTGACCCGAGTCACCGTCAGGCATGGTTTCGAGGTCGATGACCTCCGGTGTCCCCAGGTTCTCCACCACAACCTGATAGGAAAATTCCGCACCGCCCACGGGCAGCACCAGGCTGCCAAAAAGATAGCCGGCCAGATGGTTGTAGTCGGTGACCAGCAAGACGTAGTCATCATCCTTGGGGAGATAGAATTCTCGGACGGCGTCTGATGCATTGGGCTCAAGGCAATAGCGTATGTAAGTGACCTGGCTGCGATCGGTCGGGTCCTCGGCCAGAAGGACCAAGGCCGGCCTGGCGGCCCCTCCGCTCAAGGCTTGAATCCGAAGGTAGCTGCCAGCGGGAGCGTGGAAGTTGAAGCCGTCCCAGTCGCTTTCATCCTGGCCATCTTCATCGCTGTCAAAGGGTTCGTCGATGAATCCGCCCAGGCTGATGCTGTCTCCCTCAGCCGGCAAATCGAAAACGGCGTTACTCGCCGGGTCCGCGGACTCCGCGACGTCGGATGGGCCCAAATCGTCGGGTACGCATTCACCCGAGGCGTCGGCGTGGGTGCCTTCTCCACAAGTCACGTCCGGCACGCATATGCCGTCCACCAGGCTGCTGCCCGCCGCGCAGGCTCCCTCGGAAGGAAGGCATTCGCCGGTGGCGGGATCGTATTCGGTGCCCGTGCCACAGGTGGGCAGGGCTTGGCAAGCCTCGCCATCCCAGGCTTCGTCGTTGCCGCAAAGCGGTACGCAGCGACCGTCTTCTTCCACTGTGCCGGGGGCGCATTCGGTTACCGGTACGCAAGCACTGCCATCCCATCGCTGGTTTTCGAGACACAGGGGCACACAGGCCCCTTCTTGTTCCATGGTGCCGGGTCCGCATTCGCTGACTTCGGCCACGCACTGACCGTCTTGTTCCACGGTGCCTTCGGCGCAGAGCAGATTTTCGCCGCCACAGGCCCCCAGGAACAGAACGAGAATCGACAATATTGGAAAACTTGATTTGCTCATGATCGTCTCCTGTTAATAGAACGAACCTGTATTGGAGAGATTCTTGAATGTGTCTTACGGGTGTCGGACTAAGGATGTCGGAAGATGTGAAGGACTTGCAAGGCAGCACGTTTGGTGAATTCTTGGGCCAGTTCCTCGATGGCCATTTTTTCCGCTTCGGCCTCGCTTGCGGCTTGGCTCACGCCACGCAGGCTCCATTTATAGTTTTTCTTTGCCCCGTGGGCGGTCAGCCTGCATCGGCCCGATATCCGCATTTGATTTTCCTTTTTTCGCAGGCTTTTTTGTGCCTTCAGGTCGAGGGTGAACATCCATTTGCCGTCCCGCGCGCGTACCGGGATGTTCTGCTTCGCCGTGGCATCCTCGATCTGTTTGCGGAGGCGTGCCTCGATGCTCCCCTGGTCTCCCGTGGTCCAGTTGATGACCAGGATGGCGGGGAAGATGCCCTTGGCGATGCGGGCGACCTTGGGGCTTTTTTCCACGGCAAAGCGCAGCAGTCGGAAGACCTCGTCCCGGTGGCGGCTGAACTCGCTGGTTCTTGGACGGCGAAGCATGAATTGGACCAAGGGGTCCAGCTTTCGCCTGGGGTCCTTTTTTGCCGCAGTCCAGAGCTTGTTCAGCTCGTGGTATTGTTTGGTCCCTTTGGTGGCACGCTTGATGAGGTATTTGGCGTTTTTCTCAGAGTCGTTTTCGATTCGGAACTTATCCAGCAGGGCCGCGGCCTCGGCATACTGTCCCATCTGGGCGTGCTCGCGGGCTGAGTCGCTGGCCTGTTTGTAGGCATCCCGGAAAGCGCTGGGTGTTTTGATCGTTTCCGCCATGGTTGAGGGCGAGCATAGAAAAATGCAGAAAAAGAGGGTGCTGAGCCTGATCATGTGGGTCTCCCTTGCGATGGGCGAATGATAGGCCGAGGGCCTTGGGGGCGTCAAGGCACATGCCTTGGTTGCTTGGCAGGTGGGTGGGCTTTGTGATAAAGCGTGCGCATGTTGGAAGTCAACAAATTGGCCAAGGCCTACGGTGGCCAGGTTCTATTCGAAGACGCCAGTTTCCAAATCAGCCGCGGCGAGCGCGTCGGCTTGATTGGTCGAAATGGCCACGGAAAGACCACCTTGCTGCGCATGATCGTGGGCCAGGAGAACCCGGACGCGGGCAACATCCATCTTCCTCGCCATTATCACATCGGTTATGTGGAGCAATCTTTGGCTTTTTCAGAGCCCACCTTGCTCGACGAAGCCTGCCGAGGCCTGGGCGAAGGAAATGAGCAGGAACGCTGGCGCGCGGAAAAAACTCTGGCTGGACTGGGTTTCGCCCATGAGGACATGGAGCGGCACCCGGATGTGTTCTCTGGTGGTTTTCTTGTAAGACTCAATCTGGCCAAGGTCCTGCTTGGAGAGCCGGATCTTTTGTTATTGGATGAGCCCACCAACTATTTGGACGTGGTGTCCATTCGCTGGTTGGTCAAGCAACTCAGGGCCTGGAAGGGCGAATTGCTGTTGGTGACCCACGACCGCTCTTTTTTAGACCAGGTCATCACCCACACCTTGGCCATCCACCGGGGGCAGCTGCGCAAGATGCGCGGGGATACGGGCAAGTTGTCCGAACAGCTGGATCGCGAAGACGAAATCCACGCAAAAACCCGGATCAACCAGCAGAAGAAACGCAAGATTGCGGAAGATTACATCAATCGCTTTCGCTCCAAGGCGCGTCTGGCTTCCAATGTGCAATCCCGCATCAAGTCCATGAAGAAGATGGGTCTGCTCGACAAGCTGGAGACCATCAGTGATTTGGATTTTTCCTTCAGTCACCAAAATACGCCGGCCAAGTCCGTGATGCACGCCGTGGATCTCAGCTTCGGCTACGAGAAAAACAAACTGCTGATGGATGGCTTCAGTTTGACCGTGGGCAAAGAGGACCGCATCGGTGTCATCGGAAAAAACGGCAAGGGCAAGACCACCTTGCTGCGCTTGTTGGCCGGTGATCTGACAGCCCTGCAAGGGGAGGTCAAGTTACATAACCAGACCCGAACCAGCTATTACGCCCAGTCCCACACCGTGGAATTGCCGGCCGACAGCACGGTGGAGGCCTGCATCATGCAGGCAGGCTGTGAGCGGCAGCGGGCCCGGGGCATTTGCGGCTTGATGATGTTCGAAGGCGACGCCGCCCTGAAACCGGTTCGGGTGCTGTCCGGCGGAGAGAAAGCCCGTGTTTTGTTGGGGCAGCTTCTGGCTAAGCCCGCCAACCTGCTCTTGCTGGACGAGCCCACCAATCACTTGGATTTGCAGTCCTGCGACACCCTGGTGCAGGCCATCGCGGATTTCCCCGGGGCGGCCGTGCTGGTCACCCACAACGAGATGTTCTTGCATGCCCTCATCA